>SOIA01000374.1 GCA_004378665.1 Candidatus Aminicenantota bacterium | reverse complement strand
TACGGATAGTATATTCGAGTACAGGAAAGGCAATTCTTCTTACCTCACTAACAACTATGCTTGCATTCGGTTCCTTAGTCTTCTCTATATGGCGTGGTTTTGGCCAGCTTGGAGGAGCTCTCTTCTTAGGCGTGGGGGCCTGTTTTTTGACAACTGTAATTATTTTGCCCGGAATAATTGGGATGCTCGAAAGAAGAAATAGCAAGATCAGTTAACGTTATTTATGTGATACTCTCATTCTTGGATGTCAGTGGGTGGAAATTGCGGAAAGGGAAAAATATTTAAGCTAATTTTTCAGCTCTAAAATGGCAGCCCAGCCACCGCCTGTGGCCATTTTGATGTGCAGTGAATCTGTTGAGGTAACCACCTTTTTGAGATACCTATAATCATTGCCAAAACGGTGGGCATTGATGCCGTCCTGAAATATTTCCGCCTGATAATTTTTACCTTTATCCAAGAAAGTCAGTGGAATGGTGAACTCCCTGCCCTGATCATCGGTCATGGCTCCCACATACCAGGTAAGGCCATTTTTACGAGTTATAACAACATAATCTCCCACTCGGGCTTCCAGTACCAAAGTTTGATCCCACACGGTGGGAATCCTGGAAATGAACCGGGTGCACTCCGGTTCCCTCAAATAATTGGCCGGGCTGTCACACATCATTTGCAGGGGGCTTTCAAACACCACATACATGGCCAGCTGGTGACAGCGGGTACCTATGCTCATGGGTCTTTTGAATATTGGCCGGAAGTTTTCCTTTTGACTGTTTATCATGGCTCCGGGAGTGTAGTCCATGGGGCCTGCAACCATACGAATAAAAGGGAGGGTTACATCATGCTCGGGATCGGGGAGGTTACTCCATTTGGTATTTTCCAAACCCTTCACCCCTTCGCAGGTGAGGACATTGGGATATGTGCGGTGCAGGCCACTGGGTTTGTATGAACCGTGAAAGTCCACCACCATTTTTCTCCTGGCAGCTTCACTGGCCACTTTATGGTAGTAGTTGACTATCTTTTGATCGTCCCGTTGCATAAAATCCACTTTTATTCCTTTAACTCCCCATTTCTCAAACTGGTCCATGGCTTCCTGCATCTGGTCATCCAGTGTTTTCCATACCACCCACAGGATGATCCCCACGTTTTTTTTCCTGGCATGGGCCAGAATGGCCTCCATGTCAATCTCAGGATTGATATCCAACAGGTTGCCTAGTTTATACCAGCCCTCATCGAGTATGATGTATTCAATTCCATATCTGCTGGCAAAATCAATATAATATTTGTAGGTATCAGTATTCACACCTGCTTTAAAGGGCACATTGTAGATGTTGTTAAAATTCCACCAGTCCCAGGCTACTTTACCGGGTTTGATCCAGGAGGGATCCTTGATACGATTGGCTTTGGCCAACAGAAAAGTAAGCTGGTTGGTAATGAGTTGTCGGTCATTATTTGCCACAGCCAGGATACGCCAGGGGAAGGAGCGTTGTCCCCTGGTTCGGGCAATATAATTGGCCCGCTGGGTGACCTGTAGATCACGGTCCCGCATTAATTTTTCCTCCAGGGGAAAGGCAGGAAAGATTGCCTTTAAAGATAATGTGCCAGTTCCCTGCAGCCACATACCCGGGTAATCCTCCAGATCCGTTTCGGTTAACAGAATTTTTATGCCACTTGCTGAGTCCACCAGTACGGGCAGGCTGCAGAAACGTGGAGGAGCGATGTTCTGGATGTCAAGATAGGCATAAGTCCTTTCGTTGTGAGACATAAAACTTTTCTCTTCCGGGAAATAGATTCGATCTTGTTTGTTAAAGGTGACTGTCGATCCTTCATTTATCACCGTGATATTTTCGGCTATATCTGTTTCCCAGCGATAGGCAATACCACTATTAAAAACCCTGAAAGTCAAGGCATAATTGCCTTTAAAAGTGAGCCGCAACTGATTGTATCGATTGGTGATTTGACTGCTTTTTTGCCGCACAACCGGATCAATTGTGGTGTTTACCTCTTTTCTTCTGGCCCTTATAACCTCGCCATTTTTCCCCAGCTGCCCGAATTCTTTCAGGGTAATGGAGATGGGGGCGGCTGATAAAAGGTGAATATTATCGTGCCTCAAAGAGAATGAAATAATGTCCTTTATCTGTATCTGTAAATTGAGTTTTTGGTTGGGTGAGTAGAGCCGATAGGTTTTGGCCGGCAGTATGGTTGCCAGCAGAAAAATAAATAAAAAACTCAGGGTTTTGCCATTTCTCATGATCTTCTCCTTAGTTTAAAAAGGTACAAAAAGAGTGCCGAGGGCCGGACTCGAACCGGCACGTTGGATAACCAACGAGGGATTTTAAGTCCCTTGCGTCTACCAATTCCGCCACCCCGGCACATTCAATGAGCAAATCAAGGTGGTTTGAACATCTCAAAATATAGATGATTTCTCTATTTTTTTCAATCTGCCCTTCCCGTCATTTTTCAACATTGGATTTCTCATCGAAAAATCGGACAGAACAACTTCTATTCTTTGCACACACAAAACTTCCCGAGCGACAAAAAGAATAGTCGAAATAATTCATTATGTTTTTACGGCAAAAATAGCTATAATAATGGCTCTCATGAACAGCGAGACAAAGGAATTCACCCGGATTCTTCCCAAAAAGCTCATATCCCTTGCCCATCGTTACCTGAATTTTTTGACATCGTTGCTCGTCAATCTTCGCATCGGCCCAAACGCCTTAAGCGTCTTGGCTCTGGTGGCCGGAATGGCGGCAGGGGCATTATTCATACTCGAGCGGCCACTCCTGGCAGGCATCACCATATTCGTATGCGGGATATTCGATATACTGGACGGCAAGGTCGCGGAAAGCACCAACACAAAAAGCCTGTTCGGAGCCATATTCGATTCCACATTAGACAGGTACTCAGAATTTTTTATTTTCCTGGGGATTGCTGTTTATTTCAGGAATCATTGGGCCCTCTGGCTCACGATCGCGGCGATGCTCGGCTCCACTTTAGTGAGTTACACAAGGGCACGTGCCGAAGGTCTAGGGATCGAATGCAATATAGGAATCATGCAGAGGGCAGAAAGAATCGGCTTGCTTACCCTTGGCGCAGTCTTGGGCTCGATCTTCAACGTCTTTGACCTGGCAATGATCATTGTCCTGGCAATGATCGCAGTAATATCCCATATCACAGTGATCCAGAGGACTTTCTATGTTAGAAAAGTCGAGAACGCAGACAAGTCCGGAAAGGAGACCTGAGGAAATGGGTAAAATCAGAGTAGGTATTATTGGTGTCGGGAACTGTGCCTCTTCCTTGATCCAGGGAGTGGAATACTACAAAAATGCTAAAAACACAGACTTTATTCCCGGAGTCATGCATATCAGCCTGGGCGGATACCATATCCGCGATATCGAATTCGTATCGGCTTTTGACATAGATAAGAATAAAGTCGGGAAAGACCTGAGCGAGGCGATCTTCACTCCCCCAAATAATACCACCAAGTTTTCCAAAGTTCCTCATAAGAAAGTCAAAGTCGAGCGGGGAATGACTCATGACGGCCTCGGAAAATACCTCTCCCGGATCATCCAGAAAGCACCGGGCTCTACCGCGGATGTGATCGGAATCCTCAAAGACACCAAAACCGATGTCGTCATCAATTACCTCCCTGTGGGGAGTGAGGAAGCCACAAAATGGTATATCGAACAGGTCTTGAAGGCCGGATGCGCCTTTATTAACTGCATACCCGTCTTCATCGCCAGCGAGAGGTACTGGCAGAAAAGGTTCGAGGAAAGAAATCTTCCGATCATAGGAGACGACATCAAGTCCCAGGTTGGAGCCACCATCCTGCACAGGACACTGGTCAACCTCTTTTTGGACCGGGGAATGCCGATCGACAGAACCTACCAGCTCAACACTGGCGGAAACACGGACTTCCTGAACATGCTGGAACGAGAGAGGCTTTATTCCAAAAAAATATCCAAGACCGGGGCTGTGACATCCCAGATCAAAGCGAGGGGGCTTGAGATCGACGAGGATGATGTCCATGTCGGCCCGAGCGATTACGTGCCCTGGCAGAAGGATAACAAGCTGTGCTTCTTGAGAATCGAAAGCCGTCACTTCGGTAATGTCCCGATGTCCCTGGAATGCCGATTATCGGTCGAGGATTCTCCCAATTCGGGAGGGGTTGTCATCGATGCCATCAGATGCTGCAAACTGGCTCTGGACAACGGAATCTCCGGGGCTCTGCATGCTCCTTCCTCCTACTTCATGAAAACTCCACCCCGTCAGTACACAGACAGCGAAGCGAAAGATCTCACTGAAAAATTCATCAAAAAGTACGGCCAAAAAGCCAGCAAAACTCCGGCCAAGCCAAAAAAAGACAAAAGCAAGAAATAGATTAGGCTTTTCTGCTTGATTCTGACGAGGAGCAGTCATTGCCGATGAAAAGGATTGCACGACCTGCACTGCTTATCCTGTTCGTCTTTTTTTTCTGGGCCCAGGCATGGAGTGTGGAAACCGGAGAGATCAAGGGCAAAGTCATAGAGGAAAAAGGGGAGGGTTTACCAGGAGTCGAGATCACAGCGCAAAGCCCCCGCCTTCAGGGGAAAAGGACGATCCTTTCATCCAAAACCGGAGATTTTCACTTCCCGATCCTCCCTGTGGGTAACTACACGCTCACCTTCAATATCGAAGGATTCAACCCTGTTATTCAGGAAAATGTCATCGTCCGCCTGGGTCAGGTGACAAACCTAAAAGTTACCATGGCATTATCAGCGATAAGAAAAGAAATCGTTGTCACGGCAGAACTCCCTTTGATCGACAAAACGTCCACAAACACGAGCTTCCATCTGACAACGACTGAACTGGAAACCATTCCGTCCCAATACCGGACAGTGGTGGATGCCGTTAAGATCACTCCCGGAGTGACTGGAGTTCGAGTCAACACACGCCGGGGAACAGCCACTCAGGGCCTCCCCAGCTTCCGGGGGGAAGGAGAAGAAGGGACGAACTGGATCGTTGACGGACTCTCGATCAGCGGCGTGAGGTTGAGAAACGCGGGAATGCATCTCAATTACGATTCTCTGGACGAAATCCAGATCATCTCCGACCCGTTCAGCCCTGAATTCGGCTCCGCGTATGGCGGCATCGTGAACATGGTCACCAAAAGCGGAAGCAATAAATTCATGGGGGAAACCTCCCTCATTTTCACGGATAAGAGCCTCCAGGCGCCGCGGATGGACCAGATGTCTGTCGTAAGCGAGCCCGACTCGTTCTCTCACGCCAACTGGTATCTCAATTTCGGCGGACCTTTTAAAAAGGATAAGCTCTGGTATTTCTTTTCCAACAACAATTTCACGGATACAGAGCAAACAAAAGACGGATACATGGACTATCTCTTTGTCCCGGGTGGAAGCCTCACCCTGCGCAGCAACAACATCTTCGGCAAGCTCACTTACGCTGTCAACAGCAATCATAACTTTTCCGTGACATCCATATACCATACCTCCCTCAGGCAGAGCGGCGGGATCGGCATACCGGAGCTCTACGAGACCAATGATTTTGCAGACCTCATACTCAGGCTTAACTACAAAGGCATTCTCAACTCTTCGACCTTTATCGAAGCCGGATTGGGGCACGTCAAAAGAGACTCTTTCACAGAGCCCGCAGACCAGAACCTCGGGCCTGCCAAGTACTACATCGAGGATCTGGCCCGGGGCATCAATAACTCTTACGGAAACATTACAGACAATCAGAAACGCCTGGATCTTAACATCAAGCTGACAAAGTTCATCGATACAGAGACCTTCGGCCATCATGAACTCAGCTTTGGCTTTGAATATTACAGCTTCTCATCCGAATTCGCCGTGGATTTCACCGGGATCGATGAAGACATCTATCCCGCTAACGGGTTTGACAACGGCACAAAATACTATTTCGATACCTGGGCTGGGGGCCAGGGAACCCCGACTTTCTTCTACGAGTATGGAGATTTTGATTTCATCAACTCCGCACGGGGAATAGGGATTTTCTTCAAGGACAAAATGACGTGGGGGAGGTTCACTTTCATGGCAGGAATCCGAAGCCAGACCCAGCACTGCCAGGACAATAACGGAGACACTCTCTGGTACTGGAACCTCCGCGATTTCCTCTCGCCTCGCTTCTCTCTGGCTGTAGACATCACCGGAAACGGGATCAACGTTTTCAAACTCGGATGGGGAAGATTCTCTGACCTGATCACCACCATGCCCCTCGGCCTGCTCAATTCCGGAGCCGGATTGAAATTCCGCACCTACCGCTGGCAGGGACCTCCGACTCCCTCTGGGGCTGAATTGCATGACCCGGTGAACTGGCTGTTCGAGAACGAACAGGGTGCTCAGCCCTTCGAAATCGATGAAACTCTGGAGCCGAACTTCCTTACGCGGTACCTCATCGAGTTTGACCGGAAACTGGGACGAGATTGGGTGTTCAAAGCCCGTTATGTCCGCACAAAATCAGAAAAGCTGCTCGAAGTCCTTGCTATCTTCGACCTGGTCACTGCGTACAAGTTTCTGTATGACAATTTTGAACACAAAAGAAGGAATTATGAGGGTTTTGAATTCGAACTCAACGGAAAGATCGGTCCGAACTTTTATCTGTACACATCCTACAGCTATTCCACCGCAAAAGGGACGAACCCCGGTCAAACCGAAACAGGCTCCTGGGACCAGGAAGAAGGGAGCACCAACTACATCGGACTTTTCGGAAACCATATCTACATTCCCGATATTCCCGGATACGAGGATGAAAAAGCGTATTGGGATTGGGCCTTGGGCGGTTTAGGAGGAAGAGGGATCGGGGATGAGGGCTGGTACGGAAAACTCCCTTACTCTGTCGACCACAACCTCAAGCTGAGCTCTATGTACTTCGCGCCATACGGTTTCACCTTTTCCGTCGCCTTTGAATGGGTATCCGGATATTACTGGGAAAAATTGGGCTATGTGCCTTTTTTTGGAGGATATTACTCCTTCCCCGAAACAAGAGGAACGAGAGAGACTGAACCTCACTTTTACCTGGACCTGGGCATTGAAAAGAAGTTTTCCCTTCGGGGCCTTCGACTCTCTCAAGATATGGCTTTGATCTTCAGGTTTGACGTCTTTAACCTCACCAACAGCCAGAAACCCATCTCTTTTGTCAAAGAAGACATCCCGATTTTTGGAGAGGTCTGGGGGAGACAGCAACCCCGCCAAGCCAGAGTCATGATCAAAATCAG
>SOIA01000037.1 GCA_004378665.1 Candidatus Aminicenantota bacterium | reverse complement strand
GTCGTTTTTGGAGTCGTCCAGGGAGTCGGATTCAGGCCTTTCATCTACCGGTTGGCCCATAAACTCCACTATACAGGTTGGGTCAAGAACATCGGTTTCGGAGTGGAGATCCATCTCGAAAGCAAGACAAAAACCGATTTCAAGGATTTCCTGAATGATCTTCAGGAGACCAAACCCCCTCTTTCTCAAATCGAGGAGATCATTCTGGAACCGGCCGCATTCCTCGATCTCAAAGATTTCACCATAAAAAAAACGAAGGAGGGAAAAAGCTTTGTCTTCATCTCTCCCGACATTTCCGTCTGCGAGAATTGCTATCAAGAAATGATGAACGCCGTGGATAGGAGACATCATTATCCTTTCATCAACTGTACAGATTGCGGACCGCGTTACACGATTGTCAAATCCCTTCCTTACGACAGGAAGGAGACAACGATGGAAAGCTTCGCCATGTGTGAAGACTGCAGGAATGAGTACGTCGATCCGCTGGACAGGAGATATCATGCTCAGCCCATTGCTTGCCCTATTTGCGGTCCTCAAATCCATCTGGCTCATGCAAAAACAGGACGAAAGATAAAAGGAGGAATCCGCAAAACCACCTCTTTGATCAAAGAAGGAAAAATTCTGGCTGTCAAGGGACTCGGAGGTTTCCATCTCATCTGTCATGCTCTAAATCATCAGGCCGTCAAGCGCTTGAGACAAATTAAGGAGAGAAAGACCAAGCCTTTAGCCCTGATGGCCCGGAATCTGGAAATCATAGAAAAATACGCTTCCGTCTCTCCTGCCGAAAGAGAATTACTTGTTTCAGCCCGCCGCCCGATTGTCCTCCTCAAGAAAAAGAAAGATATCAGAGGAATCTCTCCCCACCTCGATGAACTGGGATTCATGCTCCCCTACACTCCTCTTCACTATCTCCTCCTGGAACATCTTGACCTTATCGTCGCCACAAGCTCCAATAAAAAAGACGCGCCCATCATGAAAGATGAGGAAGAAGGAATCGACGCACTCTGCGATTATATCCTCTCTCACGACCGACCGATCCATATGAGAGCCGACGATTCGGTCATCAAGGTTGTGGATGAACAACCGGTGTTCATTAGGCGCGCGCGAGGGTATGTTCCCTATCCACAACGAGTCCATAAAGATCTTTCCTCTCCGCGCCACATCCTGGCACTCGGGGGAGAGCTCAAGGATACGATCTCTGTCTACAAGAACGGTTACGTGGTCACAAGTCAGTTCCTGGGAGACCTGGATGAGTACCAGAATTTTAAATACTTTGAGGAGACGATCCAACATCTCACTCGACTTTTCGAAGTCAAGCCCGAACTCATCGTTGCTGACTTGCATCCGAATTTTCATTCCACCAGGTACGCTCAGAAGTCCGGGCTCCCCTATCTTCAGGTGCAGCACCATTTCGCTCATATCCTGGCTCCCCTTCTTGAGCACAAGATCCCCCCACACAAGAAGGTTCTGGGAGTGAGCTTAGACGGATATGGCTACGGAGAGGATGGGAATGCTTGGGGCGGTGAATTCCTTATCGCTGACTATTCCTCCTACCAGAGGTTTGCACACTTCCAGTATGTGCCCCTTCCCGGAGGAGACCTGGCAGCCAAACAGCCCTGGCGCATGGCTCTCTCCTACCTCATGGATGCCTTCGGGTCTGAGATTCCAGATGTGAAAGCTCTCAAGAAGGTGCGGAAAAATAACATCAAGGGCGTAATGCACATGGTCGAACAAGGCATCAACAGCCCTCTGACTTCAAGCTGCGGCAGGCTGTTTGATGCGGTCTCTTTTCTCGCAGGCACATCCCCGCTTGAAGTCGAGTTTGAGGCCGAAGCCCCCATGAGGTTGGAATCGGCCGCCGATGAGGGCACACAGCAAAGCTATGGCTTCTCTATTCAAAGCCAGTCTCTTCCTTTCCAGATCTCCTTCGTAAAAACTATCCGATCCGTCGTCCAGGACCTGAGGCAAAACGTCAAGGCTTCCTCGATATCGTCAAAATTCCACAACACGATCACCCGGGTTATCGCTTCCATAGCAGAAAAAGCAAAAAAAGAACACGGGATTGACACTGTGGTCTTTGTGGGGGGAGTATTCCTGAATAAAAAGCTTCTCCACAGAGCCACCGCCGCTCTGAAGAAACAGGGATTCAGTGTTCTCAGGCCGGTGAATTATTCTCCGAACGACGAATCGCTCTCCATCGGACAGATCGCCTATGCGCTGCAAAAGGAAAGAAATAATCGGTA
>SOIA01000284.1 GCA_004378665.1 Candidatus Aminicenantota bacterium | reverse complement strand
CAGAGCGTGAGCGGCATCTGCATGTTCTACCTGAAACAGGTCCGGCCGGAGTTTAAACTCTATATCTCTCCGATCAACATCGACCCGGGAGCAGCCGCTCTTCCCATCTCGACACCGAAATCATACTCAGAAGAGCTGGAAAAAAGATTCGGGCCGTTTTTCACCAAAGGACTTCCTGCGGATACAAAAGCTCTCGATAACAACGTCCTGGATGACGGCGAATTTCTCCAACTGGACGATTTTATTATGAGTGAAAGACATGAGATGTTCGAGTATGAACTGGATAGATTCGATTCCGGGCTTCTTTTCTATTATGTCTCCAGCACTGACCAGCGCCAGCATATGTTCTGGCGCCATATCGATAAAAATCATCCCAGACATGATCCCGACGAAGCCAAAAAATACGGAAACACAATCGAGAATATCTACAGAGAAGCGGACAGGATGCTGGCCAGAGCTTTGGACAAGACAGATAAGGACACAGTGCTGATCGTCATGTCCGATCACGGGTTCTCGCCGTTCCGCAGGTCCTTTAACCCGAACACATGGCTTTTAGAAAACGGTTACCACGCTTTAATCAACAGATGGAGGCAGGGCCACGAGGATCTCTTCATGAACACCGATTGGTCAAAAACCAAGGCGTATGCGTACGGCCTGAACGGACTCTACATCAACCAGAAAGGAAGAGAAGGAGAAGGCACCGTCAATCCAGGTACAGAAAAAGAAGCTCTCGTTCGAGAAATTATTCAGAGATTGGAGAGTTTCCAGGATCCTCAAACAGGAGAAAGGCCGGTTTTGAGGGCCTTCGCGGCTCAGGATGTTTACCAGGGTGCTCATCAAGATAAAGCTCCGGATATCATCATCGGCTACAATCAGGGTTACCGTGTTTCCTGGTCTTCTCCGTTAGGAAGGATTCCCCGGGAAATTCTTGAAGACAACACTGAAAAATGGAGCGGCGATCACTGCATGGCTCCGGAGGTGATTCCCGGAATTCTGCTGACAAACCAGAAAATCAACATCGATTCTCCGGCGCTTTATGACCTGACGCCAACCATTCTTAAAATCTTCGGCATTGACAAGCCCGAAGAGATGATCGGAAAACCGATATTCTGAACAACAGGAGATAAAAATGGGAAAGGCAAAAATAAAACTGGATAAGGACCTGATGGACAAAGTGAAAAAATACGCTGAAATATCCGGCTATTCATCTTCGGAAGAGTTCATCACTCACTGCCTGGAGAAGGAAATCGCCAAGCTCGAAGAATCCGATTCCGAGGAGGAGATCAAAAAAAGGCTCAAAGGATTAGGATACATCTCGTAGAACCAGCAATCCAGACATTTCATTAAATGCATGAGATCAACATGACGCCCGAAAGGAAAAAATAGGATGTGGGTGTTCAATTCCATCTTCGGCAAGATCTTTGAAGTCATATTTTTCCCTTTCAGGAACATGAGCCCCTGGGTCGGTATGGTTCTCATTTCCTTCCTGACAGCCCTTTGGATGCTTTTTGTTTTTCGCTTCACATCCAATCAAGAAGGAATCAGGAAGGTGAAAAACAGAATAAAAGCCCATCTTCTTGAAATCCGCCTGTTCAAAGACAGCCTGATCATTTCCTTAAGAGCTCAGGGCAATATCCTGCGCTACAACCTGAAATACATCGGATACTCCGTGAAACCATTCCTGGTGATGATCGTTCCTTTCATTTTGATCCTAATCCAACTGAACTTGTGGTTCGGATACCAGTCCTTGGCTCCTGGTCAGGAAGTTGTCTTGAAGGCAGAACTGCGAGAGGACCTGAGCCTCCTTGATGCGGAGTTCATGATCGAAACGTCCTCAGGACTGGAGGTCGAGACTCCCCCTCTCCGGATCGAAGAGAACAGCGAAGTGAACTGGCGGCTCCGGGCTAAAGAAGCAGGGATTCACGAGTTGACGTTGATACTCAACGGAGAGAAATTCGTGAAAAAAGTCGCTGTCGCCCAGAAACCGCTCAGCAAGATCTCTTCGATAAAGGTTCACCGCAACTTTATCAATGAACTGTTCAATCCTGGAGAGGCCCCAATCCCAGGAGACCTTCCTGTGATATCCATTGAGATCAAATACCCATCCAAACACATGAACCTCTTCGGGTGGCGGATCCACTGGATCATCGTCTATTTTGCCCTCTCCATAATATTCGGATTTTCTTTCAAAGGTATTTTCAAAGTCTATATATAGATTATTTGATTTTGTTGAACCAGGCTATCTCCTCGAGTTTTTTCCTTTTCTTCTCTTTCGAGGGTCTCTTCTCGGAATAGCCCATCGCCAACATCGAAACGATCTTGTATTTGCGGGGAATCTTTAGGAACTTTCTTGCTTTCCGTATGTTGAACCAGCCGATCCAGCATGTCCCCAGACCGAGCTCTTGAGCCTGAAGAACGACATGCTCTCCCGCTATTCCAATATCGAGCAGATAGAACTGGATGTTCTGGATCTGCTTCCCGATCCTGTTGGCGATGATGTCCAACCTGGCTAGAATCAGGATCAAAACCGGAGCTTTTTCTGCGAACCTGGAGATAGAGTAAATCCCTGAAAAGATCCTTTTGGCATACTGCGCTTTCAATTTCGGGTTATCAATGATCAGGAACCTCCAGGGCTGGACATTATCCGCAGAGGGGGCCAGCCGGGCGGCTTCGATACAGGCCAGGATCTTCTCCCTTTCCACTGGCTTATCCAGATAATGCCGGATGCTCCTCCGGCTTCTGACAAGCTCCCGGAAAAAGTTTTTTGTTCCTCCTTTCTCCTTCATGTTTAAGGACTTCTCCATTTCTACCTTTTTATATAGTCTTCAATTTAAACAATTCTGCTTTATCAAAGTTTTTGCCATTTAAGTATTTATAACAAAAAAAACGGAACATGAAAACAAATTGCGTGGAGATTCTTGCCAAGAAAACCTGGAGTCATTCCTTTTCCTTCAGATTCTACAGTAAGAGTGAGCCGTGATTTCATGACAAATATTCAGGATATGTGTTGCGAAAAAAAAACATCTTTAATAATATGGAAAAATCATTCACAAAGGAGGACAGGTTGTTTAAGAAAAATCTCTCATTATACATATTGATAATCCTCATTTTTTCACATTCCACGGCATTTTCCCAGGAAACCTTCTGCAAGCAAATCGCCAATTACACGATGGATGTGAAACTGAACACCGAAAATAAAACGATTAAAGCCACAGAGATCCTCTCCTGGACGAACGATACATCCTACCCGACGAATGAACTCAGATTCCATCTCTATTGGAATGCCTTCCAGAACAACATGAGCACTTTTCTCACAGAGGCCGCAAGGAGAAGCAGGAGCATCTCCAGCTTCAAGGAAGAAGACTGGGGACACTGCCGGGTGGATACGATCAAGATAATGGCCAATCCTTTCTTCGAGGAGTCCGATCTGATGCCGTTCATGGAGTTCCAGCATCCGGATGACGGGAATCTTTTTGACCAGACCGTTTTTTCAGTCGTACTTCCGCGCGCCATCAGGCCCGGCCAGACAATCCAGCTCAGGATCGAGTTTGAATCCAAAGTCCCCCGTCCCATCTCCAGAACAGGAGTATACAAGGATTATTATTTCATCGCTCAGTGGTTTCCGAAGATCGGCGTTTTCGCAGACGGTCAATGGAACTGCCACCAGTACCATTCTGCGAGCGAATATTTTGCCGATTACGGAACATACGATGTCCGAATCACTCTCCCCTCCTCTTTTATTATTGGCGCCACCGGAGAGCGCAGGGGAAAGACCGATAATAATGATGGGACCACAACCCATCACTTTCACCAGCACAGTGTGCATGATTTTGCCTGGACAGCCAGCCCTCGATTCCTCGAAACCATAGAAAGTTTCGAGTTTGCGCCCGGAAAGACTACAGAGATTACTCTCCTTCTTCAGCCTCAGCATAAAAGGCTCAAGGACCGCTACATGAATGCCGTGAAAAACGCCATAAAATACTGCAGCCTCTTCTACGGTGATTATCCCTACACAACAGCCACATGTGTCGACCCGGCCTACAACAGCCGCTCCGGAGGGATGGAGTATCCGACGCTGTTCACCGGCGGAGCGTACTTTATCACATGGAAAGGCATCTCCCGCCCTGAAGGAGTGACCATCCATGAGTTCGGGCATGGCTACTTCTACGGCCTTGTCGGCACCAACGAATTCGAGAATGCCTGGATGGATGAGGGATTCACTTCCTTTCTGGATACAGAAGTCTATCACGCGGCATACGGGGAGCCTGTCTACAACCGGACCTATTTCGGGATTCCTGTCACGTTCAAGGACGTCAGAATCCCGATCGAATCCGATGGAATCTCCCGCCACCGCCAGACCTCGAACATGGATGAGATGCAGCGCTTCGCCTGGGAATTCCTGGAAGGGGGAAGCTACGGTGCAAATTCCTACTCGAAGGCCTCACTGATGTTGCGAACTTTAAAAAGATTCATGGGGCAAGATCTCTTCTCGGAAATGATAAAAGCGTATTCACAGCGGTTCTGGTTCAAGCATCCCCGTCCAGAAGATTTCTACGCAGTTGTCTCCGAGTACGCAGGCCGAGACATGAGCTGGTTTCTGGATCAATTCGTCTACGGCTCAGGAAAGCTCGATTATGCGATCGGAAAAATTTCCAGCCAGAGAGTCAAACAGCCTCAAGGATGGTTTGACGGAGAGTACATAAAGCGACAAATCAAAGAAGACCGCTACAACTCAGAAGTCATCGTGCGCCGCCTGGGAGAGGTGAGACTGCCTGTGGATGTTCTCGTCGTGTTTGAAGACGGAGAAGAAATCAGAGAGACATGGGATGGCCAGTACAGGTGGAAAAGATTTACATACCTGAAACCTTCCCGGATAAAAAAGGCCGTAGTGGATCCGGAGTTCAAGTATGTCCTGGATATCAACCGCACCAACAACAGCATGATGAGAAAACCTGATAAACTGGCTCCTTTCAAGTGGGTCTCAAACTGGATGGCCTGGCTCCAGCACGCCCTGGAATTCTTCACGATAATCGGCGGTTAGCCGGAAACGGAGGACAAGGATGAAAATATTATGGAATTTTGTAAGAGGATTCACGGCCACAGGAAGAGTTGCAAAAATGGTACTCTTTCTGTACATAATCAACCTTCTCTTCTCCTTGCTTCTCGTCATCCCGATGTACAACTCTCTGAAAAACTCACTCGGCCAGAGCGAAGTGGGTTCCAGGATGGCCGAAGGCTTTGACTACATCTGGTGGGAAGAATTCAGGGATGACGCAAAAGGGCTGGAGACAACTTTCTCTCCCTCGATCATCGGTAAAGGAGCGATCCTCAATAATCTGGAAAGCCTCATCCAGATGAGATTTTTCTTCATTCCCCCTCTTCTCATGGTCTTCGGACTTTTCTACATCATCTTTCGTGTGTTCCTGGCCGGCGGAATCCTTTCAACCTTCAACCAAGATATACCGAGATTCACCCTGAGAGAATTTGCTCAGGGAGCCGGCACTCATTTTTTCCATTTTCTCGCCCTCATGCTGCTGTCCTGGGGACTCATCATGGCTATCGGCGCCTTTTTCCTGGACAGTATCAACTCCATCATAAATGACATCGCTGCCAAATCAACCTCTGAAGTGACTCCCTTTATTCTCATGTTCGCCCTCAGCGCTTTGACCTTCGCCTTTCTCCTCTTCGTCCAGATGGTCTTTGATTACGCCCGTATCAAAATCGTCCTGGAAGAGAGCCGGAATATTTTCAAGTCCACTTTGGAGGCGTTGGGATTCGTCTTCAAGCATCCTTTTTCCACATTCGGGCTTTTCTACCTGATCTATCTGATTCAAGCGGCAGTGACTGTCGCCTATATCCTGCTCAAAGAAATCATACCCCAGTCCAATTTTCCTTTGGTTCTCGCTGCTTTTTTCATCCAGCAGTTGTTTATCTTTGCTGTCATCTGGATCAGATGCCTGCTCTATTCCAGCCAGATGGCGCTCTACAGGTATATGAAATAAAATTTTTTGAATAAACGATATCTTTGGACTCTTGTTTCGATGATATTATAGACAGAGTTGACAACACGGGTGCATTTATCTTGTTCATATATTCATGATAGAAACGTCAGCAAAAAGGAGTGCTCAGGGCCTCTCACCGCAAAGTCTCAGAGCCACCGTTCAAATACATGGGACTTCCCTTTCACAGGAGCTTCAAGGAGGATATTGCTCCTCTTCCTGCGGAAAAGCCCGTGCAGCTGGTTTTTGACCTTCATCCGACATCCAACATCTTCGATGCCGGCCACCGTATCCGCGTGACAATCGCCTGTGCAGACCAGAGCAACTTTCAAACACCCGAGTTATCCCCGCCGCCTCAGATCACGATCTACCAGAACAGCAATCATGCTTCCTCGATCTCTCTGCCTGTCGTTTCTCCAGGAATAGCTTTCACTGACACAAAGACGTTTATCATCATAGTCTCTGTCGTGATTGTCCTGGTCTTTGCTGTGATTTTCCTCTACTTGTACTTGAGATCAAGGCTTAAAACATGAGAACAAAGCATAAAATCTATTCTCTGCGGGCTATGTATCAAGTCGATGGGTTATTTTATTGATGAAGGGTGAACCTTACTGGGATGAATTTCGTATAATGATTTGAAGTGTGACTCTATGTTAATCCTCTCGATATTAGCGACAAGAATCCAAACGAACGAACAAGAGAATTCATTTGCTCTGTTTGTGTTTTATCTGGTATAGTTCTCACGGTCTTAAGATAAGAATAAGACCATATAATTAATCGAGGAGGCAAAAAATGAAAAAATTCACCGCCATCGCTGTAGCGATTATTTTTGCTCTGTTTTCATTTATTTCCTGCGAGAAAGGTCCTCTTGGTGCAGGTGCTGGCGCCGCACAAGCTGAAGAGATGCTCCGTCTTCTTCCTCAAGATGTGGCCGCTGTGTTCTTCATCGATGTTCAAAGGATCCTGACGGTGGAAGCCGTGGATAAACTCGTTAATAAAAAAATGGAAGACAAGGAATTCGAGGAATTCACGGACTACCAGAAATTCGTCGACATGACTGGGATCGAACTTAAAAAGGATGTGTATTTCGTCGCGGCAGCCATGAAAGAAGGGGAAGAGACTGAAGGTGAGCACGAGTGGGCTGTCGGAGTCATCAACCTCAAATACGACAAAGAAGCGCTTCTCTCTTTCATCAAAGCCAAAACCGAAGAGACAGGCAGTGAGCTCACAGAAGAGGAATACAATGGCTACACGCTGTACAATTACAAAGAAGAA
>SOIA01000102.1 GCA_004378665.1 Candidatus Aminicenantota bacterium | reverse complement strand
ACTAGGACTGGAGTTCTTCCGGAGCAAAGTGGCTCAGCGGATTTTTCTGCTTTTCATTTCCAGCGCTATGATTCCTATTGTCATCCTGGCCGTAGTCTATTATAACTTCGTGACCAAGGAGATTGATCATCAAAGCGAGGTTCAAATCCGTGAGCTCAGCAAATCTATAGGAATGGACATCACCAAGCAATTGAAGTTAGTTCACGACGACATTGAGATCATCGCCTCGTTGTACAGGTCCGAATCCCTCCTGTCTCTCCAGAGCCTCCCGGAGGAGTTCACCACTCACATTCAAGAACGGCTGAGTGGTCTTATGATCGTTACCGAGAAAAACAATCCTGAACTCATTCTTGGCCAGTTTTTCAACCCCCCTGAACTCACCCCGGCAGAAAGAGACAGCATTCTCTCCGGAGAATATCTGATAAAAACCGAATACCGGCCGGAAAACCGGTCGCGTATCTATATGGGCACATCTCTGTTCCCAGACAACAAAGGAAGCGAAATTCTCTGGGCAGAGGTGCATCCCAAATTCTTATGGTTCATGGGGACTGATTATCCACTGCCAGCCTATACGAATCTCTGCATTCTGGATCAATCGGACAATCCACTCCTATCCACTCTTCCTCCTCCCTTATCCTTCCCTGAAGAAGCCGTCCTTCAGATGAAAGAAAGGCATTCGTCTCAATTCAAGTGGACACATAGAGGAAAGAAATATTTGGCAGGATACCGTCCTGTCCCGTTCAACCAGTATATTGCAGATGACTGGAAAGTCATATCCAGCATGAGTAAAGCCGATATGTTCCCGGTCTCTGAACTTCTCAGGACGCTATTTCCATTTGTTATCCTGGCTTCTCTCTGGCTGGTTCTCTTCCTGAGCACCATCCAGATAAGAAAGAGCCTGATTCCCCTTGAGAAGATCAAAGAAGGGACTAAACGCATCGCCAACAGGGACTTCAACAGCCGGGTGAAAGTCACAAGCGGTGATGAATTCGAGGAAGTCGCGGAATCTTTCAACTCAATGGCCAGCCAGCTTGGAAAGCAGTTTAGAGCTTTGGTCACGATGGGAGACATCGACAGGGCCATTCTATCGGTCCTGGATACGAAAAAAATCGTGAACACGTTAGTGGCCCGCGTGCGTGAAGTTTTCCCCTGCAAGAGCGCAAGCATAACCATCGTCGACCCCGATTCTCTCGATACAGCACAGACTTACATCGGAGAAGCCAAAAGTGACAAAGTCAAACCTCAAGAAAAAATCAAGATCAGTGCAGAAGAACTGCAGATGCTCAGGAAAAATCCAGAGACTTTGTGGATTAAGCAGGACGATAATCTCCCCGATTACCTCGCCCCCCTGGCCAAGCAGGGAATCAAATCATTCCTGGTGCTACCTCTTTTCCTGAAAAAGGGGCTGGCTGGGATCATCGCTCTTGGTTATGTCAAACAGCCCAAGTTTTCACAGGAGGACCTTGACAATGCCCGCCGACTGGCTAACCAGGTGGCTGTTGCTTTCTCGAATGCCCGTTTGGTCGAGGAATTGAACGAGCTGAACTGGGGAACATTAACGGCCCTTGCCCGTACGATCGACGCCAAATCTTCCTGGACAGCCGGGCACTCCGAACGGAGTACCAAGCTGGCCGTGAGGATCGGAGAGACCATGAAGCTCTCCGAGGAAGATATTGACGTCCTGAATCGAGGAGGCCTGCTCCATGATATAGGAAAGCTCGGAATCTCCCCTGAGATTTTGGATAAGCCCGGAAAACTGACACCTGAGGAGAGAACCGCCATGGAGAAGCATGTCCGGCTTGGAGCGCGGATCCTGGAGCCCATCTCCGCCTATTCCAAGATCATTCCGATCGTCCTTCAGCATCATGAGCGATTCAACGGAAAGGGATATCCAGATGGCCTTGAAGGAGAATCCATAAGCCTGGGCGCGCGTATCTTTGCTGTGGCCGACTCCTTCGAAGCCATGACCTCAGACCGCCCGTACAGAAAAGCATTTGACAGGAATAATGCAATTGGGATAATAGAAGAAAGCGTTGGCAGCGATTTCGATCCTCAAGTCGTAAAGGCCTTCCTCAAAGTGATGACATCGGAGGCAAGAGATTGGGATGGTTAAAAAAAAGATCTTCGCTGTCCGTGCAGAGGAAACCTATGATCATCCTTGATAGAATCCAAAAGGATTTGCCAATCCAGCGAACAACCGGCTCAAGAAGCGACCTATCCAGTCTTTTTAAGAAGTATCTTATGGGTTCTGCGAGCCGGTTGACACTCGCTTTCAATATATCTTCCGGCTCTTCGAGAGCCAAGGAGGGACTCAAATGAAATCAAAAAAGATATTTACTGTGCTCGCGATCCTCATGATCGCCTTCCTCCATGGATGCGGGAAGAAAGCTGTTTTCCCGGATGAATTGATAGGGACATGGAAGAGAGCCGACTCCAAGTACGAGAGGATTTTTTTAGAGTTAACGCAAGAAAAAATCATCTTCGGGACTCTAGAAGGAGAGGTCAACGCTCACACGATCAAAAAGATAAAAAAAGAAAAAGTTCCTGGTACCGAAGAAATCCTGTACACCGTCACTTATGAGAATATCGAAGGCAAAGAGTTCAAGTTTCCCTTTTACTTTAATCCTGAAAATGGGGGATCAGTCAGATTCCAGAATCAGCCTGAAATAGTCTGGATAAAGGAAAAGAATTAAAAAAGGGGATCAATCAACCGTTCGAGGTCCCATCCGCAGATAAACATGGTCACCATTTTTTTCCTTTCATCAATTCTAAAGAGCCCTCCCGAATAAATTCAAATCATCCTTTAAGGAATGATCATTAAACACCGAGGCATAAAGGCGAAATAACAGGAGGACACATGAAAATACGAAAAAAAGAAAAACGGCGGCTCTATCCTGTCATCAATCGGCCAATCCAGTATAAATTCCTGGGAATGGTTCTTGCCTACGGAATGATCACAGTCATCTTAGTGGCCGCATTTCTGTTTGTTCCGGATGTCCTCACAATGAATGACGAAGAAGCCAGCTTTGAAATGAGGCAAGGGGCGTCTCAGAGAATCCTTCTTCTTTACCCACGATTCTGCATCACTATCCTCGGCCTGATCTTCGTCACCGGACTTCATTCCTGGAGAGCATTCCACCGAGTGATCGGCCCTCTTTTCAGGTTCAAGTGGGCTTTTGAAAAAATATCCGAAGGAAAGCTGAACTTTCTCGTACGTCTCAGAAAAAAAGACTTCCTGGACCCGGAGGCACAGAAATTAAACCAAATGATAGATGTACTCGCAGAAAAATGGGAAAACGTGCAGACAGCTAGCTTGGATTCGATCAAGTCACTCGAAGAATTGGAGCAGTCGATTGTGAAAAAGAACGAGGATGAAACAGAGATCCGACAATACCTCCAAACCCACCGCAAGCATCTGGAAAGTCTTATCGGTCAGGTCAGGTATTTCCAGTTGAGCGATGAGGAGAAAGAAGAATAACGATCTCCCAAAAAAGCGGGCAAAACCCATGATTCATATAAAATAGAATTCCCATCCTTACCAAGGAGGTTCAATAATGAAAAAAGCCGTTTTGATGCTCACGCTGACCATCTTGCTGTGTGCGGGAGCCGCGCACGCTCAGGATAAAGGTTTTGGTATAGGAATTATCCTGGGAGAACCAACGGGAATCAGCGCTAAGAAATGGATCGGGGGCAATTCAGCATTTGACGCTGCAGTCGCCTGGTCATTCGGCCAAGGTGGCTCCGTTCATCTGCACGCGGATTATCTGCATCACAACTTCAATCTTTTTGACGTGGAAAGCGGCAGACTTCCTCTTTATTTCGGAATAGGAATCAGGTTCAGGACCGATCCTGAAACCACCTTGGGCGCTCGGTTTCCGGTCGGTATATGCTACATCTTTGAGAAAGCGCCGTTGGATATCTTTCTGGAGATCGGACCAGTACTCGATCTCATTCCAGGTATAAGTTTCGAGTTTACGGGAAGTATCGGTGCAAGGTTCTATTTTTAACGAGTTCTTCCTTGAAGGAAAGCCATCCTGCGAAAAAATAGCCTTTTGAGGTGATTTTTGCAGTGAATTTTTCCTTTTTTTTCTCACCTAAAAAGGGGATTGCTTCCCGTTAGAAAAGGCTATTAGAGATGATTTTTATCCTGGAGGTGTTTTCAGGTTTGGAGTGTCCTGTGAATCCTGATCCTGACTCGCAGAATAGAATGATTTTTCTTCTCGATACATTTTTCAGGGGGATTGACACACTCCTCAAGGTATTTTCAAAGCCCTATGCCGTTGAGTTGACTGCACAAGACTAAAATCTGGAGGGGGTGAGTTTTGGCTTTTGACAGAAATTTGATCTGATTTCACTTGATTGAATTTCCCCTTCAAGATCAAATTTTGCATTTTTACGCTTTGACATTTTTGATTCTATCATGATAGAATTCTCCAGCAACTGCCAAGGAAGAACGCGGACGGGAATGAGTAATTTCACATGCTTAAATACGCTCAAAGCTCTTCCGTGCATCTAAAATAAAAAGGAGATTCACAGACCGGTGACGGTCTTGAATGTGTAGGGAATCATGCGAAAAGATTTTAAAATTACAGTCATGAAAAAATCTTTTTTGCCCCGATGGCTCTTTACGCCCATTCCTTTTACTCACAGAAGTGAAAAAGGTAGCCGTAAAGCCTTCACTCTCATTGAGCTGCTTCTCGGGGTAGCCATAATTGGAACTCTCCTGTCAGTCGGCGTGCCCATTTTCACCAATACACTCTATAAGGCAAGAGTCAACCATGCCATCTCGAAAGTCGCATTGATGGGACAGAAAATCGATGACTTCCTGGTCGACAACGGGAGGCTTCCCGTAGACCTTGCTGAAATCGGAAATCCGAACGCTACGGATCCATGGGGGAATCCGTATGAGTACCTACCCATGTTAGGTTTTGACAAGACAGAGATCGAAGGAAAGTGGCGGAAAGACCGTTTTCTTATTCCACTCAACACAGATTTTGATCTGTATAGCATGGGAAAAGATGGATTAACCAATGCCCCTCTCACGGCAGAAGCGAGCTGGGATGATATCGTCCGCGCCAATAACGGGGGGTACGTGGGTTTAGGTCACAAATATTAATCCACCTTTTTGAGCATGAAACTTGAGCTAACATTCCTGCGCAGTAAAGTCGCCCAACGCATTTTCTTCCTTTTTATCTCCTGCGCCCTGCTTCCAATCGCTATCCTTGCTGTTATCTCCCTGACTTGGGTGCCAAAAGAACTCCAAAAACAAAGCCGGGAGCGTATTCATCAAACAAGTAAGAGCATGTCCCAAGATATCCCTCAACGTTTTTGGCTCCTTAATGATGACATGAGAGTGGTCGCTTCTAACCTGAAGGCGGGCTCGAGCCAGACCTATTATTTCATACATCAGGAACCCGATTCAGGGCGTGAGCCACGGTTTCGAGGGCTTCTTCTTATCTCAGAAGATGGGACATCCAGACATCTTTTCGGACATATTTCCAACCCCCCTGCACTTCCCCTGGAAACGAAAAAAATAATCCTGGAGGGGAAAACTGCCATTATTACAGAGTATCGCAAAAACTATCAAACACGAATATTCATGGCCGTCGCGCTCGATCCAGAACTCCAAAGTCAAGATGTGCTCCTGGCCGAGATCAATCCAGAATTTATTTGGTTCTCGGTAAAAGAGGCTTACCTTCCTGCAAGGACGCAAGTATGTATCCTTGACAAATCAAACAATATCCTTCGTTCAACGTTATTGCCCCCGCTGCCATTTTCTGATAAGGCACAGCGCCAAATGGAAGAAAGACAAGCTTCCCAATTTGAATGGACACACAGGGGGAAAGATTATCTGGCGGGTTTCCGGCCCATCATCATGCCCGCGTATATATTTTTTTCTGAGGATTGGAAACTCGTGTTGAGCGAACCAAAAACCGCAGTTCTCAGACCTATCAAAGGTTTCAGGTTAATTTTCTCTCTTGTCGCTCTTTCAGCCCTCTGGTTCGTTCTTTTCCTGAGTGTTATCCAGATTCGGAGAAGCATGGTGCCGCTCGAAAGGCTTAAGGAGGGGACGAAACATCTCGCTAACAGAGAATTCGACAGCCGAGTCGTGGTCACGAGCAACGACGAATTCGAAGAAGTTGCCGAATCGTTCAACTCGATGGCCAGCCAGTTGGGGAAGCAGTTTAAGGCCTTGGTCACGATAGGCGAAATCGACAGGGCCATTCTTTCGGTGCTGGATACGGAAAAAATCGTGAACACCTTAGTCGCTCGCGTGCGTGAAGTTTTCCCCTGCAAGAGCACGAGCATCACCGTCGTCGATCCCGGCTCGAGTGATACAGCACAGACTTATATTGGAGAGGATCAGAACGGTAAAGAAAAGCTCGTGGAAACAGTCCAGATCACGACAGAGGAGATGCAGACGCTCAGGGAAAATCCAGAAACTCAATGGATCACACTGGACGAGAATCTCCCCCAATACCTTGCTCCTCTGGCCAAACGGGGGATCAAATCATTCCTGGTGCTGCCTCTTTTCCTGAAAAAGGGGCTGGCTGGGATCATCGCTCTCGGTTATGTCAAACAGCCCAAGTTTCCACAGGAGGACCTCGACAATGCCCGCCGGCTGGCGAATCAGGTGGCTGTCGCTTTCTCGAATGCCCGGTTAATCGAGGAATTGAACGAGCTGAATTGGGGAACACTCAGAGCGCTGGCCCGTGCGATCGACGCCAAATCTTCCTGGACGGCGGGCCACTCTGAGCGGAGCACGAAGCTAGCCATAAAAATCGGCAGAGGCATGAGACTCGATCAGGATGAGCTTGATGACCTTCGTCGAGCGGGCTTGCTCCATGACATCGGAAAGCTCGGCATACCGCCAGAAATTCTTGACAAGGCTGGGAATCTCACGGTTGAAGAAAAAGAGCTCATGCATAAGCATACGAGTTTAGGAGCACGAATCCTGGAACCCATTGCGGCGTATTCTGAAGTCATACCGATTGTCCTTCAGCACCATGAATTTTACGACGGAACGGGCTATCCAAACGGGCTTATGGGAGAATCCATAAACCCGGGAGCCCGCATCTTCATCGTGGCCGACACTTATGATGCCCTCATCTCAGACCGGCCGTACAGAAAAGCACTTGACCACAAGAGTGCAATCAAGTATATCAAGGAAGGGGCGGGAAGCAGGTTCGACCCCAAAGTGGTGGATGCCTTTCTGAAAGTCATGGCTAAAGAGAAAAAAAAGTAAAATGAATGGCTTCACTTTAGAGATAAAAAAAGATTTCGTCTCGCGAAATTTTTGTCCGGCTTGTATGCTACCGGACGCTATCCCATACGAAATAGGGCGAAAACTCAAATGAAAACAAAAAAGATATTCGTCATACTCGCCATCTTCTCTGTATTGTTGGTCTATGGATGTTCAAGAAAAACCGTTGTTCCGGATGAACTCGTAGGAATATGGGAGACTCCAACTCCAATCTATGAGGGATGTTTTTTTGAGATCACAAAGGAAGAAGTTAAATTCGGGTCAAAAGACGGGCAGGTCAGTAACTTCCTCATCAAAGACATGAAAATTCAGAAAATTCCCAATGAAGAGTGGACACTTTACACGATTTCTTACGTGGCGCGAGGCTTTCAAAAATACGAGTTTCCTTTCTATTATCATCCTGCCAGTAACGGCGTGATAAGGTTCAAGAATAAGATGGAAAGCGTCTGGACCAGAGAGCCGGAAGAATAAAAAGAAAGACTGAATGCAGATTAAACTTTCTGCACACCCGAAGTAAAACCGAATTCACCCCCAAATTCCCATTATTTCGTTTCCCGACTCTCATTATCTTAATTCAATCATCGCTTGAATCCTTCTCCAAAACTTCGCCAAGAGGGAATCATTTTCAGTGCTTTTATTCGTTCATCATATTAAAAAGGAAGCATCTCTAAAAGCGTGATGCAGTAACAATCAGGTAAGCTGATTCATCAGCCCGCGGATTTTCCCCAGCGAGGAAAATTCGCTTATTCCTCGGCTCACTCTCCTCTTCGAGGAACCATGCCCGCTCGCCTCCGGATGACTTCCTCCTCAGCTTACCTGACTGTTTTTGAAACTGTTACGGAAATGGAGATGCTTACTATTAAAAAGAATACTTGACATCTTTTTCTCCATTAATATAGAATATTGCTCGCATGTAGACAGCTAATACGCTGAAAACATGATCCCGGGGAGAAGGAAGCGCTCTCTCCGCAAATCGGAGAAAAGGAAGCAAAAAAATCGTTTCTCAAATCATCTCATAAGTATCATTGAAAATGGACAAGGATAAAGCCCTTGAAGGCTTTTTCAAGAGTTTAAAGCTCTCTCTTAAAAACGCCTCGATTTACACAAGCGAGCATCCCGCATTCAAGGAATCAGTAAAAGACGGCAAAGAAAAGATCGATACTCTTTTAAATTATTTATCCCCCATTCGGATCGGCGTTAAAGCTGACGCGCTGCTGGTAGACGGCAAACATTTTGAAAAAGCGAGAACCTATGAAGAACTCGCTCAAATTTTCCATCTCCATATGATCAAAAGCCTTGAGATTCAAGAAGGAATCACTCCGGAAGAACTGATGGCCTTCATCAGCAAAGTCTATCTTCACCCCAAAGATATTCTGAAAAAGGGAGGCTTCAGCAAGATCCTTGAGCAAGAAAACATCACTCATCTCTCTGTAGAGGAGCTGGATTACTCTCAACTCCTGACTGGTGAAGGAGAAGAAATCAAGGATATCTGGTCCCATTTACTCCAGGAAGCGATCAAAAAAGAAGATGCCCAAAAAATCAGTGAACTCGCAGATAGTTTTGAAAAAGTTGTAGGTCACTTTAAAATTGAAGAGCTGCTCGAGAATGAACAGTTCATGACAAACATCGATAAATTCCTCCACCAGCTCAAGAATATGGAACAGGACAAATTCCGCAAGTGCTCCAAAGAACTGCTGAAATCCATCGTGCGAAACAAAAACATATCCCGGGAAACAAAGATCTCGCAGGCCAGGAAATTCTTCAAAGAACTCAGTGAAGAGGATGTGGCCTCCACCTTGTTGGAAGAGATACTCAATGATGACGAATTCAATGCCTTGAGTTTTCAAGTATTCTCCGAGCTTTCAGAAAAGAGAAGACACAAAAAAATTGCCGACTCTTTCGCAGAGCAATTCCAAAAAGCCAGAATTGTCCATCGCTCCCCTGAAATAAGACAAAAAATCAAAGAATTAATGACCGGATCGACAAGCGAAATCATTCCAGAAATTTACATACAGACTCTCTCTTTCCTTCTCAAGGATTTGCATTCTGAGGAAAAAAAAGGCCTTGACATCAATCTTCTTCAGAAAAATTACCGCTACTTTCTCCTGAGTATGCTTGATGAAGAAGAGAAAAAAAAGAAAGTCGTGTCAACCCTGGAGAAAATCTTGGTGGAATGGAACAGCATAATCCAGGACAGAGATCTGGAATACCTCAAGCACCTCATTAAGATATTGGAAAAAAGAAGAAAGGAACTGGCTTTTGAGCCTGTTTTTTCTCAAACCAATGCGAAAATCATAAGTTTCATCGTGGACGAAGCGGCTAAAGAAAAAAGGGCAACTTCAGATGTTGAACCTTTGATCGCATACTTAAAGGGAGGTTTTTTGAGCAGCAGGGCCTTTCTGATCAAGATATTCGAGGAGAGTAAGGTCAATTCTCAAATCCTGAAATACTTCTTCGAGCTACACCCTGACAGCCTTAATCTTTTTAAAAAGAATCTGAGGATAAGGTCTTCCGACATCGAATTCCTCAAAACAACCTTACAAAGTCTGGGAAAGATTGACGCTCCCGCATCTCAGGAAATCTTGAACGACATTTTGTCGTATGGAACTGAATCAATTAAAATCGAAGTACTCAAGGTCCAGCAGCTGTCCTCGACATATGATGAAAACCGACTCTTCAGAATACTGGAGGGAGGAAGCGCGCCTCTAAAAAAAGAAGCTCTCGAGATCCTGACAAGAAAGCCGGCCACGAGAGAAAGGGCTCTGGCAAAGTTTTTCTCCATTCCGTCTGCATTCGGGACAAAAAACAAGATTCTGATCGATCATATAAAAGTTATCCAGGATATCGGTCTAAAGAAAGCTAAAGATCATTTAATTGTCTTCAGCAAAAAGAAATTCTTCTGGAACAAAAAACTGAGGGAAAAGGCCCTTGAGGTCTTAAAAAAGTGGGATGCAGGAGAAAATTAAGAAAGCTTTAACCGATTTTATCGCTGCCATCCGGGCGGCGAAGATCTATACGACTGATCACCCGAGGTTCACCGACACCATCAATAAACTCTACATCGACCTTCAGGATATCTTTAGGGAAAGAAAAGAATTAATCATCGGAATCGTCGATGGTGAACTGGCGTTTGAACATTTCATATTTTTTGACCTGAGTAAAAAATTAAAACCTTTAATCCTCTATTTGCAGGAAAGGGATATTGAGCGAATCGTCTTTTACCAATCCCTCCAGAAAGAAGAGCTGGCCAGGTTTCTTAAAGTCTTAACAACCTCCCAAGACAACGGACAGAAAGATTTTGGAAGTTATTTCTCTCTCCTGGGAATCAAAAATATTCAGGCAGGAAAAATTAAAACCTCTTCTCCGGAACTGAAAGAAAAAGTTAAAAAGCTCAGAAACTACTTGATGGAATATGAAGGTTCTCTGGAAAAAGTCAACGAATACCTGCAAAAGGTGATCGACCAGGAAGAGCTTGATTATTTGGAGCTCAGGTATGACGTCTTGAATTTTTTGGAAAATATGATCGATATGTACCAGGAGTTTCTGGATTTAACCACTTTCCGAAGAAAAGACCTCATCACCTTTGTCCATGTCCTCAACGTCACCATCCTTTCCCTGCACATCTCTTCAAAAATGGGATACATGAAGGATGATATTCTGGATATAGGCATTGCCGCCCTATTTCACGATATCGGAAAACTCTACATTTCAAACAAAATTATTCAGAAAACGGATATGCTGAATAGAGAAGAGCTCTCATTGATGAAACACCACTCTGTCATAGGGGCAGAAATTCTCTTTAAATATTTGGATGCCCTAGGAACACTGCCGGTCGTCGTTGCTTTCGAGCACCACCTGAGATACGACCTGAAGGGTTATCCCAGGCTCGCATTCCCGCAAAAACCACACCCCGCCTCACTTCTTGTGTCCATGTGTGACGTCTATGATGCCCTTTCACAGATAAGGTCCTACAAGAAAAGCTACCCTCCTATTCAGATCCATGATGTTATGCAAAAGGAAAGAGGAAAGGCTTTTGACCCGGAACTCCTGGATAGGTTTTTCCAAATCATAGGAGTCTGGCCCGTGAAAAGCATTGTCTCTTTGAGCGAGGGGAGCGTTGCGGTGGTCAGAGAGCAGAATGGAGACGATATATTCAACCCAAAAGTCGAGATCCTCTCTCCTGAGAAAAAAAGAGGATTCATTGACTTATCCAAGGAGAGAATAGAAATCGCCGAATATCTTGATCCCTTTGGAAAAGGAAAAGAATTCCTGCAGATGATCGGTTCAGAGGAGCAGGCTTCCGTCGCTTGATGGAAATCCCTCCCAAGCCTTAATCCAGCCTCTCATCCCGCAACGTTTAAGAAGCGATTGGATTTCATCCTTGACTTCACCTTGAAAATACTATAAACACTAACGAGTCTTTATTCGGTATGGTGGTACACATTATTCCATTAGATGTTTTGAAGCGCAGAGCGAGTCTTTTTGATTCTTGAAATGAGGGGACTGAATCTCAGTAAAAACCATTTTTTCATGTGAGTCTGCACTCCTCGAATCTAAAATTGGAGAAAAGATAACTGGAGGATGGCCATATGAGCAAGGAAGAGAAAAAAGATCCTTTAAAATACTCCGGCCCTGAGCGACGGACTGACTCAGACCGGCGAAGATTACATGACCGTCGCAAAGGAGATAGAAGAAAAAAGGAAAGACGGGAGGAATAATAGCCGCGTTTGAGAGGTTTTTTATCTTAAATCCTTCAGTTTTTTAGCTTTGACATAAGAAAATACATGTGCTATAAACTTTGAACACAAAATGAGTTTAATCCCAACTGAGTGAATCTCAGCCAGGGATTCAACAAAGGTCGAGGAAAATTGCATGTTCCAGAAAAGCAAATTCCTCTTCTTTCATTTCAGGTGGTAAAATTTTTATTAGGAGGATCGAAACATGAAAGTGAATTTCCGCTCATTGGAGAGAAATCAGAAAGCAGATACAACCGCGATATTCGAGGGATTAAGCGTCAAGGGGAATATCAAGGGATCCCACAATCTTTTCCTGAACGGCGAATTCGAAGGGACGATCGACCTCACAGCACTTCTCTTTGTGGGAAAGACAGGAAAACTCAAGGGAGAAGTCAAGGCCCAGTACATCATTATTGAGGGCGAAGTCGAGGGGAAAGTGATGGCCCACGAAAAAGTGGAGCTTCGAGACACAGGAAAGTACAGAGGCGAAATCCTCACTCCTGCAGTCATGATCTCTGACAACGCTTTTTTCGATGGCAGTGTCAAGATGATGAAAGAAGGACAGGAAGTCCAAGAAGTAGAAACAATTCACAATCCCCATCCTGTGGAAGAAATTCATGAAGAAGCAGGATAAAAACTGCTCTCTTCAGAATGCGTCGGAGTGACATCGTATTTTTTAGCCCAATTTTTCTATCCGTATGACTGTCTCCTGCGCTTTTTTCTCGTTTCTATGGCAGTGGACGGCAACATTCGCTCCCTTTTTGGCCAGAGCGAGTGATATGGCTTGACCGATCCCGCGGTCACCACCGGTTACGATCGCATTCTTTCCCTTTAAATTCATATCGAACCACCTTTAAAATCTAACTTAACATCCATTTGATCTTTTCCTGAGCCTCATTTTATCAATCTTGCTCAAATTTAGCAGCCTGTTCTTAGGCAGGAATAAAAATGGAGTCTTTCAAATCAAAAAGGAGACTCCCCATCCGTGGGGATATATTTTAAACGGAATCCGAAGAAAGGGAAACCGCATAAAACTTTTTGCTTCTTCCACTCTGGATGGTAAAATACCCTGACTCGTGATATTTTCGGGTGCATAGGCAATGGATGAATTATTGAAACTTCTTCTCCTGTTCGGCGCCGGCTCGATAGCAGGCTTCATCAATGTCATGGCCGGAGGAGGATCCACGATCACTCTTCCGATTCTCATTCTTCTCGGGCTGGATCCTTCTTTCGCTAACGGCACCAACCGAATGGGAATACTCGCTCAAACTTTCTCAGCTGTCGTCTCTTTCCGCCAGGAAAAATACCATGATTTTAAATTGAGCATAAAATTGACAGCCTTCACTCTGCCAGGCGCCATAGCCGGGGCTGTTCTTGCAACCAGAATAAGCGATGAGCTTTTCCAGAAGATCCTGGCCTATGTGTTAATCGGTGTCACCATCTCCATGTTCCTAAGGAAAACGAACCAGACAAAACCTGAAGAACATTCCAGCCAGAAGACCTCCTGGTTGATCTATCCTATCATGGTTGCCATCGGGTTTTACGGAGGCTTTATGCAGGTCGGCGTCGGTTTTGCGTTTATGGTTTCACTTTTCCATCTGATGAGGCTGGACCTTGTTCGAGTCAACATGCATAAAGTCTTTATCATATTCATCTACACCATTCCCGCATTTCTTGTCTTTCTGATCACCGGGAATGTGGAATGGAAGTTCGGGTTGACTCTGGCGCTGGGGATGGCTTTCGGAGCTTGGTGGGCAGCCAAGATCGCTGTGAAAAAAGGAGAGGAAATTATCCGGATTGTCCTGGTGGCTGCCATACTCTGGATGGCTTTGAAGCTTCTGAATTTTATCTGAATATTCGAAGTCAGGCTTTGATTTTCAAAGCCTGACCCCATTGACTTCAAAAAAGCGAGCATATATCATGAACCTTAATATTTTGGCGGTGAGACCGCTTGTGCAAGAATGAAGGGACAAAGGCTGTGTTCAGACTGAAAAAAATAAAGCTGCATACGAAGATTTTCATCGGATTGATCCTTGGAGTGGTGGTGGGGCTTGTCTTCGGAGAAAAGGCCACGATTATCGAGCCTGTCGGGACAATCTTCCTCCGTCTGATCACCATGATCGTCGTCCCCCTGGTTCTCGTCTCTCTGATGCTGGGCACAGCCAGCCTTGGCGACATTCGCAAGCTCGGTCGAATCGGCATTAAAACAATCGCCTATTTCACGATCACAACCATGGTGGCCATCACCATCGGCCTTGTCTTGGCCAATGCTGTCAAACCCGGCACCGGACTGAACGAAGACGTGAGGGCGGAACTCTATAAAAGCTACGAATCCAAAGCTCAAGTCAGCATTCAACGGATGACAGAAAGATCCGGCCCCATCCTATTCAACACGGATGAGCTGAAAGACACTGAGGGGCTTGTCCTGAGACTGCGCAGCAGCGACGACTCGCTATCCGGTTATATCCGAGCGCAGCTTTCCCCTAACACGATGCGAATGCTGGAGGAGTATAATCCTTCTCACTCTCCGTCTAATTCCTTGAAGCAGGCTCTGGTTGACGAACTGAACACACTCCTTGAGCTGCAAAATTTCTATAGAGAAGAGCTTTTTGCCGATGTGGAGCTGTCAAAGGAAACACAAAAGCTCCTGCGAGCAGACTTCCAGGGCAAGGAGGTTTTCCATCTCAACAGGCTGCTCATAGAAGACGCTTTCCCCGACGAAATAGCCAAAAGCCAAAAAAGCTCCCCTCTTTCAGGCCTTCTGGACGTTCTGGTCAACATCTTCCCCACAAATCCCCTGAGATCACTCGTCGAAGGGAATATGCTTCAGGTTATCTTCCTTGCGCTTCTTTTCGGCACTGTTCTCACTCTGATAAAAAGAGAAAGATCAGAAACACTCATAAAATTTCTTGAAGGCTTGAATGACGCCATCATTCAGGTCGTCCACATCGCCATGAAGCTTGCCCCCTACGGCGTTCTGGCTCTGATCGCAGCCGTGATCGGCCAGTATGGTGTCAACATCCTCTACACTCTTTTGAAATACTCTCTTGTGGTCGTGGGTGGCCTTGTGATCTACACCTTTTCTGTAAACAGCCTTTCGTTGAGCCTGCTCGCCCGAACCAATCCCTTCCGCTTTTACGCGGGAACCAAAGAAGCGATGGTCATCGCTTTCAGCACCTCGAGCTCGAATGCAGCCCTGCCGGTGAGCCTGGAATGCGTAGAGCACCTGGGCGTGTCCCGGGAGTACTCGAGCTTCGTCATCCCGCTGGGAGCCACCATCAACATGGATGGAACAGCCCTCTATCAAGGCGTGGCCGCAGTGTTCATAGCCCAGATCTACGGCATTCCGTTAGGGATCATGGATCAGATCACAATCGTTCTTATGGCGACTCTGGCTTCTGTCGGAGCCGCAGGCGTTCCTGCGGCAGGCATCATCACCCTGGCTATGGTCCTCACACAACTCGGAGTTCCCCTCGAAGGAATCGCCCTGATCCTGGGAGTCGACCGATTCCTGGATATGTGCCGAACAACCACAAATATCATCGGAGATATGACCTGTTCTGCTGTCATCAAGCACACAGAAGAGAGGGGAAAGACGAAATTGACGTGACTAAAAAAACAAAGAGAAAGGCCCTCGGACAGCACTTCCTGAAAAACAAGACGGTCTTAAATAAAATCCTTCGCCGCATCTCCCCACAAAAAAAAGACCTGATCATCGAAATAGGAGCAGGAAGGGGAGTCATGACTTTTCCTCTGGCAGAAAAAGCCGGAAAAGTCATTGCCATCGAGAAGGACCCGGCTCTCATTCCTTACCTCCAGAGAAGAGACTTTCCCAATTTGACTATCCTGGAAAAAGACATCATGAAGGTGGAATTCCGTGAGCTTCTGAAACACACAAAAAACTTCAAGGAAAACGTGAAACTGGTCGGAAACCTTCCCTACTCCCTGTCCTCACCTCTCCTGTTCAAGCTGCTTGAGGAGAGAGAGCTCTTTTCTGAGTGCATCTTCCTACTTCAGAAGGAGGTCGCACAAAGGCTTTGCGGGCAGCCCGGCTCGAAAATCTACGCTCCACTCTCCATCCTCTTCCAGATCCATTTTCTTATCGAGCTCCATTTTATCATTCCCCCGGAATGTTTTTCACCTCCTCCAAAAGTGGACTCTGGCCTGGTTTCTCTCAAAAGAAGAGGACGACCTCTCTATTCTTTAGAAAACGAAGAGCTCTTCCGGAATTTTTTAAAGGGTGCTTTCAAGCACAGAAGGAAAATCCTCCGAAAGAACCTGGAGAAGCTCGACATTCCTCTCCCCGTCGTGGACAGAGCTTGCCTAAAATTTGGGATTGCGAGGAACTCGCGTCCCGAGCAGCTTCCCATCTCTCGGTTCGTGGATCTGTTTCACTATTTTTCCAGTTCAGAATAATCCTCAATCCATTGATTTCAAGGCCTGATCCCATATTGCTGACCCCATAATGCAAATATGCTATAATTCAGACAATGAAAAAGAGAAAAAAAATCTCATCTCCCCTCTCTTTTCGCAGGCCCCGCAGAAAAAAGAAAGTCGGATCTTCTGACGTAATCGGGATCATCCTGATATTCGTGGCTGTCTTTATCTTTGTCAGCCTGATCAGTTATGACTCGCAGGATCCTTCCTGGACCAACACCGGATGGGCTGATGCGCAACCTTCGGAACAAAAAATCCACAACTATATCGGAAAAGCGGGCGCATATCTCTCCGATGCCGCAATTCAGCTCTTTGGATTCACATCATTCCTCCTCGCAATTGCTCTCTTTTACATGGGAATTCAGTGTTTTTCTCCCCAGGAGGAAAGACGGCTCCTCTTGAAATCCATGGCAAGTCTGTTCCTTATTCTTGTGTTCAGTTCTCTCCTGTTCATGCTTTTCGGGACTGTTTCCTGGACAGGAGCTGAGATTCAGGCCGGAGGCCTCATCGGCCGGTTGATCTCATCCGCTCTGATTCAAATTTTCAGTCGTGTCGGAACGCTGCTCGTTCTCGTAGTTCTCCTCATCCTCTTTTTTATCCTCGCCACCAAAATTCCTATCTCGGTGATCCTCAGGTTTTTTTCAGACCTGTTCAAGTTTGTATTCAAGGAAGTGAGGATCAAAGTCACTCATTACCGAAAAGCCAGGCTCAGGGAAAGAATGAGGAGAAAGGTTATCGAAAAATACTCCCCGCCAGAGGAAAAAGAGACAAAAAAACCCTGGCTGAAAAAGAGGAAAAGAGAAGTCAAAAAAGAACCAAAGCCTGAATCCCAGTTGACGAAGCCTGCCCCTCCCACAGTCCAGGAAAAATATCTTTTTCCTGAAATGGAAAAGAAAACCGATTACAATTACCCTCCTTTCACTCTGCTTGATCCGGGAAAGACTTATGAAAAAATCGACAAAAACGAACTCTATGAAAAAAAACAGCGAATCGAGAAGAAGCTTGCGGAATTCCGGGTTGAGGGAGAAGTCCGGGAGTATCATCCTGGCCCAGTGGTAACCACCTATGAATTCTATCCTTATCCGGGCATTAAGATCAGCCAGGTCGCCAATCTCGCAGATGACCTGTCCATGGCTTTGGGAGCGGAGTCAGCCAGAGTCCAGAGAATGCCGGGCAAATCTTCTCTCGGTGTGGAGATCCCCAACAACAAAAGAGAGATCATCAAGTTCAGGGATATCATCCAGTCAGAACAATTCACGAGTTCTCCGTCCAAGCTGACCTTTGCCCTCGGAAAGACCATACATGGTGAAGTCTACATCACAGATTTATCCATCATGCCTCATCTTCTGATTGCCGGCGCCACCGGTACCGGAAAAAGCGTGGGCCTCAACACACTCATCGCCAGCATCCTCTACAGGGCCAAACCTGAGGATGTCAAACTTATCCTCATCGACCCCAAGAGATTGGAATTCGCTCTCTGGGATGGAATCCCCCATCTCCTCTGTCCTGTCGTCAAAGACCCGAAGAAAGCCAGCGCTATCCTGCTGGACACGATAAAAATGATGGAAGAACGCTATCAAAGGCTGGGTTTTCTGAGAGTCCGAAACATCGAACAGTACAACAACCAGGTCAAACGCACATTGAAAGAGAAGAAAGGAAATCTTGCGGAAAAAGAAAAGGAAGACCTCAAGCCTCTCCCTTATATTGTTATCATTATCGATGAATTGGCAGAATTGATGATGATCGGAGCCCAGGATGTGGAGTACTGCATTGCGCGCCTGGCGCAGCTGGCCCGCGCTGTCGGTATCCACCTCGTAATGGCGACCCAAAGGCCGTCCATTGATGTCATCACAGGAACAATTAAAAATAACTTTTCCAGCCGCATCGCATTCCGTGTTCCCAGCAAGGTTGACTCCCGAATCATCCTCGATACTGCAGGCGCGGAGAAACTCCTTGGTCTGGGAGACATGCTCTTTATGCCTCCTAACTATCCACGACTGATAAGGCTCCACGGCTCTCACATCTCTTTGCCTGAAATCACCAGGCTTGTGAAATTTGTTAAGGAGCAGGGAAGCCCAGAATTCGATGAAAAAATCGTGAAAACTCTCAAGAGCAAAACAGCGCATGGATTCGAGGACCTCGGCGAAAAAGACAAGCTCTACGAAAAGGCCCTGGAACTCGTGCTTCTCACCGGGCAGGCGTCCGCTTCATATCTCCAGAGAAAATTCAAATTGGGCTACGCCAGGGCTGCCCGGATCATCGACCAGATGGAACAGGAGGGCATCGTGGGCCCCTCCGAAGGAAGTAAACCCAGGGAATTTCTTGTCGACCCCCAAATCTACCTGGAAAAAATGAAGAGAGAAGAGTGAGTGTTTTCCCGTAGAAAATAAAAGAAAAAGATCAAGAAAGCCCTCGATGATTCAAGCCTTCTTCAGCTCAGAGCCAACCTGAAAAACGAGAAGCGTCCTTTTAAGATCTTTCATACTGCCGAGCTTTATGAGAGAGTCACAAAAAAGGCATCCAAGACACAAAAGCGCCATTAAAATTCGGCGGAAGAAAGAATGCTCTTCGAAGGGGAATTCAAGATTTTTTTTAGAGAAAATAAATCAGTGGACAGCGGAAAGCGGGAGAGAAGCCCTGGAGTTCTCTTTGATAAGCTCCCATTTTTCCTTGGGGATGGAAAGGAAGACCTCGGTGAGAAGCGGGTCGAATTGAGTGTCCTGTCCCTTTTCTATTTCCATTAAAGCGTCTTCAAAGTTTTGACTTTTCCTGTAGGGCCTATCAGAAGTTATGGCATCCAATGTATCTGTCAGAGCAAAGATCCTCGCTCCCAAGGGGATCTCCTCTCTTTTCAGCCCAAAAGGATATCCTGTCCCATCATACCGCTCGTGATGATACAGTACCACATGAGCGGCATCCGCAAGAAAACCGAATCCCTTGATCATCTCGAAGCCCAAAAGAGGGTGTTCTCTCACCACATCTCTTTCCCTTCGAGTCAAGGCCCCTTCCTTTCTCAAAACGAACTCAGGGACACCAATTTTTCCGATATCATGAAGTAAAGCGCCTCTTTCCAGGTCAATTAAAAAACTTCTGTCTTCAATACCCAGTTCCCGGGCAAAAAGAACCGAATACTTCGACACAAGCTGGGAATGGCCCAATGTGTCTTCATTCCCATCGGTAATCGCGATCAAATAGAGCAAATTCAAGCTGAAAAACGCCTCTTTTTCAGCACTCTTCATCTCACAACCCGCTTCTTGCTCTGTGAAGACCTGCCTGTATCTCTGGTCCAGGCGCACGAGCACCTCCCTGGCCAGCGATATTTTCCTGTTCTCCCAGAATCCCCTCTCCCAGAATGAAACGACATCGTCCGCGTCTTTCCATTCTGTGAAAGGAAAAGAATGAGTACCGGTTCCATGCTCGAAAACCTCTTCTTTATTCATGCCCTTGAGGTCATCAGGATTTCCGGGAAGACCCAGGATAAGCTTGAATGCTTCTGTGGAGGGAGAAAGATCAGGTTCACCCGTGTCTCCAGGGATAAAGGGCTGGAATGGACTCTGAACTTCCTTCTTGGATTTTTGAATCGTGTTTATTTCTTCCAAAGCTAAACCTCAATTCAAACGGGCATTGAAATTAGTCGCAGGGAATTCTTAAAAATTGAAAAATCCGAACTTGCCAACTCCCGCGTCTGTCTATATAATGAATGCAGCCATGGGAAATGAGAAAAAGCTGGATCTGGAACAAATCTACGTCAAATACAGGTCCATCGTGTGCTTCAGGGTCAAAAAATCCCTGGGAGTGTATAACCCGGACTGTGATGATATCGCGAACGAGATCATCACGAATGTCATCGAGAAACTGAAAAGAGGAGAATTCAGAGGGGAGTCTTCGATAGGAACGTTCATTTACACCATCACAAGCCGCAGGATCATCGATTACATCAGGAAGAAAAGCAAGGTGCTGAAACACGTCCCTGAACCCGCTTCCTATCCCGATCCCCACGAGCAGGTCGAAAACAAAGAAAGAGCCGAGACGATCGCCGGCGCGATCAAGAGATTAAATCCAAAATACCGAGAAGTCCTCTACCTGTATTATTATAAGGAGCTTTCCAGAGAGGAAGTTGCTCAAAAATTGGGCATTTCTCCCCGAAGAGTGAGTGAACGTGTGAATTATTCTCAAAAACTTTTAAAAAAAATGATAAGAAAATGAATTTTTTTCCGTTTTCTGACCTCTTTTACGACTAAACTTATGAAGTCAATTTGAGAGGATAAAGCTATGAGGAACTGCAAATTTGAAGGAAATATCGATGAGTATTTAATGAACCGACTCACCGATGATAAAAAGAATGAATTCGAGGAGCATTATTTTAACTGCTCTTCTTGTTTTGAAAAAATGGTGGAAAGAGACGAACTGATTACCGCCATTAAGTATAAAGGTCAAGAAATCTTTAAAGATGAACCCGCAACAGAAGCAGTCAAGGGGGAAACCTCGTGGGGGAAAATCATGGCTTTTCTCACTCCAAAACAGTGGGCAACGGTTGCCGTTTCCGCTACCTTGATCGCGGTCCTGGTATTCAGTGGTCTTCTTATGCTCAAGCCCCCCTCGCCTCAATTCTTTATTAACGAAGACGCGGTCAGGGGAGGCAAAATAACACTTATCTCGCCTATCTTCGAAGTCCAAACGGTCCCTTCTCAGTTCGAGTGGCAAAGATTGGGTGAAAACGCGGAATACAGGATCTACATCTATGACAACGGAGATACGCTCTGGCAGAAAACCACAAAAGATAATTTCATCGTTCTTCCTGAAAACATCAAAAAGACATTAGCATCAGGCGAAAAGTATTCCTGGCAGGTCAAGGCTTTCTCCCCCGAAGGAGCCCTGATTTCTGTCTCCAGCCGGGTTCAATTCAAGATCAACCATCCCGAATAAAATCCTAACCCCTTTTTTCTAATCCTCTTCGACTTTTTCTTCCTCAGCATACATCCGACCATGACTCTCGTCCTCAAAAGCAAGGCAGCACATCAGCCGTCCGCATAAACCAGAGATTTTTTTCGGATTGATGACGATCTGCTGCTTCTTTGCCC
>SOIA01000220.1 GCA_004378665.1 Candidatus Aminicenantota bacterium | reverse complement strand
GAATATCAAGACCATCAGATACCCGATGAGTTTCCGCCTCGGAGACAACGGAACCGCTTCGTCTATGATGCGGGGATGCTTCAGCCCGAGGAACGTGAGGAGGAATGCCCAGACGAACCAACCTATCCAGAAAACAAATCCCATAACTACGAAGATAACTAAGACGAATTGCCCGATCCGGCGGGATTTCTCTCCTAAAAGAGCATAAGACACATGTCCCCCATCAAGCTGTCCCACAGGAAAGAGGTTAAAAGATGTGACAAGAATCCCAACCCAACCCGCAAACGCAACAGGATGGAGGAAAACATTGTAATCGGAGGGAATACCCTTAAAGATCATGGCTCCTATGATCTTCAGAATCAAGGGCTCGCCAAAGATGATAACAAACTCCCCTTCTTGAGGAATCGGCGGGACAGCTTTAGAGATGGAAAGGCCGTAAGCCAGGGCCGGGACAGAGAGGATAAATCCTATTAAAGGGCCGGCGACTCCGATATCGAAAAGCTGTTTCTTTCTGGTTATCGGGGATTTGATCTTGATAAACGCACCCAGGGTTCCGATCAGCGTTGGCGCCGGGATAAAGTATGGAAGCGTGGCGTTTATCCCGTAATACCTGCAGGCTAAGAAATGGCCGGATTCATGACCCAATAGAATGCCAAGAAGCACAACCATATAGATGAGACTCAACGACAGGACCTGGGGATCCATCACCATCTCTATCGTCACAGGAATTTGCGTATCCTGAGCAATAGAGTCGGCGTACAGATAGTTGATGCTCAAAGATATCCCCACAAAAAACGTTGAAAAAACGGTGACAACAAAAAGAAGGATATTTATCCAGATATTCTTTGTCAGAGAGAAAGAGGGAGCCCTGATTTCTCTCTCTACTGCACTTTCCTTTTCTTCTTCCATGTCTTTGATAAAAAAAAGGAGTGACCGAAATCACTCCTATTTCAAGCTAAAGAAACGTAGGTATCTACTCTTCTGTAAGCATCTTGAATTTGGCTTCCAATTCTTCCTTGGATTCTTTATGTTTGGGATCAGGAACACAGCAATCCACAGGACAAACAGCAGCACACTGCGATTCATCAAAATGCCCCACACATTCTGTACACTTTTCAGGGTCAATTATATAAATCTCATCTCCCATCGAAATGGCGTCATTCGGGCATTCCGGCTCACAGGCTCCGCAATTGATGCATTCTTCAGTAATCAATAAAGCCATTTATTTCCTCCTCGTCAAAATTGTAACAAAATATTATATCTCTTTTTCCTGAATTTACAATAGTCCAGATTATTTTTTTGATTCTAATTCTCTGATCTTTTGAGACGCATCAAAACCATAATATGTCTGGGAGTATTCTTCCTGTATTTTCCTGTAGAGCGCCAATGCCTCGTCAGTCTCTCCCATCTCCTCATGGACTTCAGCCCTGTGAAAAAGCACAACGTCCAGAGAATAGCTTCCAGGATCTTCTTCTTCGATTCTCCTGTAAATCTCGATGGCCTTCTCATACTCCTTCTTTTTGAAATGAACCTGTGCAAGCAGATTCTGGGCTTGGTAGAACAGAACATCTTTCTGTCTCTGCGGAAACTCCTCGAGATAGCTCTGCGCCATATCCAGGTCTCCGTTTTCTATCCAGTATGACGCCAGTGCTGTGTATGCCATCCTGGAGAATTTTCCACCTCCGGCCAGTTCCTCGAGCTTGGCCAGGTTCTCAGGCTTCTGATTCAAATCAGTCTGGAGCTCCAGAATCTGTGTGAGCAGCCGGCTCTCCTTCTTCAGATTCTGCCTGGAAATGAATTTCACTCCAAAAATAATCACAGCCAGAACCACGATCAACACAAAAAGATTGGTGATCTCTCTTGAGTGTTCTCTGACATAATGGACAGCTTTATTAAAAACGGATACAAACTCATCTTCTTTGAGTTTTTTTCTCACAATTCTTTTCATGATTGACTCCTCTGAGATCAGCTGGATTACTCGGCTGAGAACGAATCTCGCAGTTCGATTGACCTAATTTGAAGCTGTTCTCCTGTGCAAAAATGCGGCGATGAGACGGCTACTGCTTTTTCACCCACTCTCCGCTTTCTTTTTGAACCCACCATCCAGGAAGGGCTTCCTTGATCCATTTCCGGGCAAATACTCCCTGAATCTTTTCGATCTGGCTGGATTTGATATCCTTGGCCTTTGCGACTTCCGCATAGAGATTTTTCCGGTCGTTATTCTCATCTTTATGCAGACTCCGCAGTGTGGACTTTTCCTTCAA
>SOIA01000113.1 GCA_004378665.1 Candidatus Aminicenantota bacterium | reverse complement strand
ATGTTTGCATTCGTGTGTTTCTTCTGGGGGCAGGAGAAGGACACGGTGGAGTTCAAGATCGGAGCGAAGGACCTTCTGGAGATCAGTGTCTTCGGGCTGGAAGAGCTGAACAGGACCGTTCGTGTTTCGGAAGAAGGGAAAATATCGTTACCGTTGCTGGGGGAAATTCAAGTCGGGGGTTTAACAAAAACAGAGCTCGAGAAAAAAATCAGCCAGCTTCTTGAGGAAGAATATCTTCAGAACCCACAGGTGACGGTGTTCATCAAGGAATACCAGAGCAAGAGAGTGTTCATGCTCGGTGCGGTTGGAAAACCCGGTCCTTATGAGCTGCTCGGCCGTCAAACCCTGCTTCATCTCATCTCTCAGGCGGGGGGTCTCACCAACGATGCAGGAGATGAGATTATAATCATCAGGAAGCTTCAAGATGGTACGAATACATCTTTTCGGATCCCGATCGATGATTTGATTTTAGAGGGGGACACGGAGCTGAATATCCCTCTTGAACCGGATGATATCGTGAATATTCCGGCCGATAAGGCTGTTTTTGTCTATGTCTTTGGCCAGGTGAGAAACCCCGGAGCTCTTGAGGTGAAAAAGTCAAACATGCCTACCCTCCTCCGGGCCATTGCTCAGGCCGGAGGGTTTACGGATCGAGCCTCAAAGAGTGGCGTGATTATCAAGAGGATCGATCAAGAGGGCAAAGAAACTCAGATAAAAGTGAATGTGAAAGACATTATTAAGGGGAAGCGAAAAGACATCCCGCTGAAAGAAAATGATTTGGTTTACGTGCCTGAATCCATTTTTTGATCCAGTCGATAGAGTCAAGATTGGAAGGAAGTGATCATTAGAAACCAATCGCTTATCAATAAAAGAGGTTAAGGGAAAGACAATGGAACAAGGAAGATACGAAAAGGATGAGGTGGATTTACTGGAATACTGGAGGATAATCGTCAAGAGGAAATGGGTGCTCATCGCATTCACCGGCGCACTTGTCCTCTTCACCGGGATATTTTCTTTTCTCGCGACCCCGAAGTACGAATCGACCGCAACGCTGCTCATCGAGGGGGAGCGTTCGAGAATATTGAGTATAGAAGATGAATTCGGCTACAGCCGCAGTTACGAAGATTTAAGGTCTTTCAACACCAGCCTTAAGCTTCTCAAGAGCAAATCTCTGGCAGAAAGAGTGGCCAGGAAGATGAATCTTTTAAACCGACCAGAATTCGGATGGGGGCAGACGCAGAAAAAAGGTCTGTTGACCACAGCGAAAGAAGCCATCAGCTTGAAATGGATATTTCCCAGGAAAGGAGCGAAAACCGGAGAATCAGAGCCTATGATTCGCTCCGACCCGTACTCCGAGATAGCTGATACAGTCAGGGATGCCATTGATGTCTCGGCCGTGCGTACGACAAAACTGGTTGAGATCAGCTACACGTCTTCTTCTCCGGTCCTGGCCGCAAATATCGTGAACACCCTGGCTGAAGAATTCATAGACTTTTCTATCGGGAAGAGATACGAGACGACTCAACAGGCTTCCGATTTTTTAAGCGAGCAGATCGCGAATCTGAGGGAGGATCTGTCCTTAAAAGAAAAGGAACTCCAGAGGTATGGCCAAGAAAAGGAGATTTTCTTTTTGACTGAGACAGAGAGCACAGTGGTCAACAAGTTTGCCGACCTGAATGGGGCTCACACTCAAGCCCAGATCGGCCGGATCAGGAGAGAGGCCGAATACCGCGAGCTCAAGAGTCTGGATGTTGGTTCCTTGCCCCAGTTTGTAAATAATCCTCTGATTCAGACCCTCAAGACAGAATACACGCGGATGAAAAACGAGTATGAGGAGAAAAGCGAAATCTTCAAGTCCGGTTACCCGGAAATGATGAAGCTCAAAGCGAAGCTCGACAGTATGAGAGTGGAACTGAAAAGCGAGATTGAAAAAGCTGTGGATCATGCCGAATCCGAATACCGTTCAAGCTTAAAAGAAGAGTCTTCCCTGAAAGTGCTGCTCGAAGAACAGAGGGCGGATGTGGTCCGGATGAATTCAAACGCCATCCTTTACAACAGCTTGAAGATCGAGGTGGAGAACAAGAGAAAGCTCCTGAATTCCCTCGTGGAAAGGCAGAATGAGACATTGGTTTCAGCAAGGCTGGGGGGGCTGAGGATGAGCAATATCAGCATCATCGATAGAGGGGATATTCCGAAAAGTCCTGTCTCCCCGAAGAAGAAAAGAAACCTCATTCTGGCTTTCTTGATCGGCATTCTCGGAGGCGGAGGGCTCTGTTTTTTACTGGAGTATCTAGATAACACGGTCAAGGGGCCGGAGGAGGTGGAAAGGCTGACCGGTCTTCCTTCCCTGGGCGTGATTCCTCACCTTTCTCCGGAAAGGATAAGGAAGAAAAAAAGGTACGGGCTGTATTCGAAGTACATGTATTCCGACGGAAAAAAGAATCCAGACGATGGGAACAATCTTTCTGATATTAAGGAGATTGAATTTGTCAACGAATCCCATCCAAAGCTTTCTGTATCTGAGGATTACAGAACCGTGAGGACATCTATTTTGCTTTCTCAAGCAGGAACTCCTCCCAAGACGATCGTTTTTTCCAGCTCTGTGCCTCAAGAGGGAAAGACCGCGACTGTGACCAACATGGCGATCTCCTTTTCTCAGCTCGATAAAAAAGTCTTGATTATTGATGCAGACATGAGGAAGCCCCGGCTCCATCGATTATTCAAGATCAAAAATGTCGGAGGATTAAGCGGGTATTTGACCGGGAGGGTCTCGATCAAAAATGCCCTCAAGAAGACATCGCACAAGAATATCTGGATCATCACAAGCGGCCCGATTCCCCCGAATCCTGCGGAGCTTCTGAATTCTGAAAGGATGGAGGAGCTGTTGAAAGACGCGAAGGAGAAGTATGATGTTGTCCTTCTGGATACGCCGCCCATACTGGCTGTTGTCGATGCTCTGATCGTTTCTTCTTTGTCAGAGAGTATGGTGTTCATCATTCGAGCCGGAAAAACAGCCCGCGTTCCTTTTTTGCGAGCAGTTGAGGAGCTTAAACAGGCAAAAACAAAGATTGTCGGGGTGGTGTTCAACGAAGTCAAGATTAAGGAAAGAGAGTATTATTCCCCGTACCAGCATTATTACAGACAGAGTTATTATGGAGAGGAAGACGAACACTAACCCACCGGATAACACAGGATGATCGACCTTCACTGTCATATTCTTCCCGGGATCGATGATGGAGCGAACAGTCTGGAAGAGGCCGTGGAGATGGCCCGGATCGCGGAAGAGGATGGGATACAGAAGATCGTCGCGACTCCCCATCTCTTCCGGGGAATTTTCGTCCATCAAGACCTGGGAATAATCGAGGAGAGGAGAAAAGAACTCAGAGAAGCTCTCGAAGCGAATAACATTCATGTGGAGATATTGAGTGGGGCAGAGGTTCATATTGCACACAATTTGATGGATGAGATTCGAAGAAACCGAAACTCTCTTGTCATCAATCGCCGATCCTACATGTTCGTCGAGTTTCCCTCTCAACATGTTTTCTCCGGGGTTAAAGAGCTCTTTTTTGAGTTGATGAGCGAAGGAATCACCCCCATCATCGCTCATCCGGAAAGAAACTCCGTGTTTGTCCGGAACCCGTCGTTTCTGTATGAATTGATTCAGACAGGGAGCTTGGCCCAGGCCAACAGCGGAAGCTTATCCGGAATTTATGGAAAAGAGGCTGAACAGGCCGTGTTTCGTTTTCTGGAGATGAATTTGATTCATTTCATCGCGAGCGACGGACACAATAAAAGCGCTCTGGCGCCGAGGATTTTTAACGCAAGGAAAAAGGCAGAGAGTGTTATCGGGACAGAAGGATCCACCGCTCTTGTCGAGGATAATCCCGGCGCGGTCCTGGAGGACAAAGAAATTCCTTATCTGCCGGAGGCGGAGGATCCCTCTAAGAAAGCAAAGAGCCTTCGGCTGAGATTTCCCTTTTTGAAGCACAAAGAATAACACTCGATTAACTCTTGAGAATGACGCCTAGAAACAAGATCAAGACAACACGCCCAAAAAAGGAGAACCAAACTCTGCCCGGGAAAGACAGGGTGTACCAGAAAACAATCGAGTACGGCATTCTGGGCGTGATTGTTTTCAGCCCTCTCCCTGCGGCATCTGTGTATGAATGGTCGATACTGGTGATCCAGCTTGTGGTGCTCATAATGATGGCCGCGTATGTCCTCATGAGAGAGAAACCCCAGAATAACGAACTCCTTTCTCTTTCATTGAAGTGGCCCAGATATCTGTTTTTAGGCCTTTGTGTGTTCATTGTATTCCAAATGATCCCTTTTCCGAGTTTTTTGGTCAGACTCCTTTCCCCGAACATGTATTCATTCAAAAATCTTTTTTCCCCGGATTTTTCCGGAGTTCAATTCATCAGTTTTTCTCTGATCCCTTCGCACACACTTCGGGAAGGACTGGAGCTCCTCACCTATTTTCTTCTCGGCTTCCTGATCGTAAAGACCGTGACCAGAAGGCAGCAGATCAAGAGGATCTTCTACGTGATCGTTTTCATGGGCTTTTTTGAAGCCTTCTACGGAATGTACGAGATGTACAATAAGACCCCGCAGTTGTTGTTCTTAAAAAAAGTCCATTATTTGGATGTCGTCACCGGCACTTTTGTCAACCGGAACCATCTTTCCGGTTACCTGGAGATGATCATTCCCCTGGCCCTTGGATTGATCATCGCCCGGATCAGCCTTTTTTCTGTGACTGGAATGAAATGGAGGGAAAAGATCCTCCGGTTGTCAGAGAAAGGGCTCGCGGTCAACCTGCTTCTCACCGCAGGGATTGTCGTTATGGCTGTGGCTGTTGTGTTTTCAGAGTCACGCTCTGGAGTGTTTCTTCTGATCTTCACTTTTATCCTCTTTTTCCAGCTCACGATTCTGTATTTTGGAAGAACGAGAGAACGGCAGAGATGGATAAAGAATTTTCTTAAAGTCAGTTTTTTGATCATGACTTTCATCATCCTCAACATCGGCATCGGGTCCATTATTGAAAGGTTTGCTCTGGATGACCTGCTGCATGAAGGGCGACCGGTTGTCTGGGGCAAAGTCGTAAGGATAATCGGAGACTATCCGTTGGTCGGGACCGGTCTGGGCACTTTTGGTTCTATCTATCCTGCCTATGAGGACAGTGGAAGATCTGTCCGGTATTCCCATGCGCATAATGATTATCTGGAGTATTTATCGGAACTCGGTGTTGTGGGGATGGTCCTGCTCATCGGAGGATTAGCCTACATAGTCATCACCTCTTTTTTGATCTGGCGGGTGAGACGGCATCCGGAAGTCAAAGGATTGGCCCTGGGAGGGATAGTTGCGGTTGCGGTGATTCTGATTCACAGCATCACCGATTTCAACCTGCACATCCCGGCCAACATGGTGCTGTTTTCAGTGATTGTGTCGCTGACGTTCGTCACAGCTTTTTATAAGCGCAGCGAATGAGGAATTCAAGCTTGGAAGCAAGGAGGCAAGAACATCACTGTGGTCCTGTTCAGATATTTTGACAGAAGGAGATTTGACATCAAACCTTGAACAGTGAAAATGCCGAGGCAAGAGATATGACGAAGTTCAAAAGATTCCTGTTGCTTGCGGCGATCGCAACCGCAGTGGCTGTCAATATTTTTATCTACTTGAATACGCATTTGTGCTACCGGGCCAAAGAGGAGACAGAGAGTCCGGAGAAAAAGATCAGGATTTTAAAACGCGCGAATCTTTTTTATCCATCCAACGACAGCGCATATTACGAGCTGGGAAAGGCCCATTTTGATTTGGGGATGGAGAACCTTAATGATAAAGCTCTAAGTAAGGATCACTTCCAAAAATCCATCCAGCAATTCACCCGTTCCCTCAGGATCAACCCGGCTTCTTATTTTTGCCATTTCAATCTGGCTCAGTCGCTGCTGTATATGAGTTATCTTGATCCAGCTTTCGAAGCGGATTCTTATGAGGAGTATAAAAAAGCGGCTCTGCTTGCTGGTCACAACAGTCAGATTTATTATGAGGTCGGAAAAATATTTCTCTCTCTCTGGCCAAAGCTCGAGGAAGAGGACCGGAATTTTGCGCTGAAGACACTGAAGAAAATACTGGAAAGAAAAGACCGGCAGATGATTCAAACCGTTTTGCATATCTGGGAAATGAATGTGCATGATTACAGAGTCATTGAAGAAATCCTGCCTGAGGATGGCTCGATATATAACATGTATGCAGCGTTTCTTGGGGAGAGATCCCTTTCCTGCGAAGAGAGACAGATGTATCTGGCAAAGGCTGAGCTGTTGGAGTTCGAAAGGGCGAGGAACGAGCACGATTCGGGAGAAGGAAAATTCCAGTATTACTGGCTCAAAAAAGCATCCCAGGATTTTTTGTCCTGCCTGAGAAGGCTGGAGAGGATAAGATTTTACCAAAACCTGACCGGTCGCGAATTGATCGATGTGGAGGATTATCTGGAGCTGAAAAAGTCTGCGAATTTGAATGTCGCGAAATGTATCCTCGAGGAAGGACAGGACTTTGAACGGGCCCAAGGATATTTATACTCATACCTGGCGCTGGAAGATGAAGTGGCTCCCGTGCGTGAGCTTGAAACTTTTCTCGTGTTGAGAGGTTTTGCGAAGAAAAAATTAGGGGCAAGCTTTGATGATTTGGGGCGGCTCTATTTCCAGACGCTTCTCTATTTCAAGCAGAACCGTTATCGAGATATCGTGAGGGTCGGCCGACTTCTCGAACAGAGCTTTGTTGTTGTCCCTGAAGAAAAAAAAGAAGAGTACGTAAAGGTCTTGCAGCTCATCGGAGATTCTTATCAGAAAGTGGATTATCTGTATGATGCCGGCGGTTTTTACCGAAGAGCCCTTGAGTTTGAACCCGGCAATCTCGAGACTTTGCTGAGGATTCGCCAGAATTATGAGCGATTGAACGAAGATGAAAAATTGCAGGAAATCGATGAAAAAATAGAGAGCCTCCTGACCCCGAGGCAGATCGAGCTTAAACGATTTAAAATAGAGAAAGGACGAAGATCGGCTCATACACTGATCCTTGATGGAAGCGAGATCATCCTGGATTTGAATTTCCACTCGGAAGAGGGCAGCCGCATCCCTCCGATGATCAGCGTGTTTTTTAACGGCCGGGTAGTATGGGAGGAGTATTTAAAAAAAAGTGAAGGAATAGGCCAGGATACGCATCCAGTTTTATCTCTTTCGCTCAAATCAAAAGTGGGGGAGAATAGCCTTGTGGTGATTCCGGTGAATACGTCCATCGAACTTCACCGGATG
>SOIA01000329.1 GCA_004378665.1 Candidatus Aminicenantota bacterium | reverse complement strand
AAGTGAAAAAACTCACGGTAATCCATCTGGTCGAAGACATGAAAACCGGCGGTGCGGAGAGGGTCATCGCGGATATCGCCGAGGGGCTGGACAGCGAAAAATATGATGTGCGGGTCTGGTGTATCGCCAGAGGAGGAAACACAGCCGATGAACTCGCCGAGAAGGGAATCGAGGTGAAGATCCTGGGCATATCGAGCTATCATAATCCCCTGAAAATCCTTAGGTTGAAACGTCTCCTCACAGAAGCCGGGCCGGATATCGTTCACACTCACGGCTATTTCGCCTCGGTCATCGGCCGGCTCTCCGCCAAAAAAGCCGGGATTCCGGTCATCTTCGCGCATGTGCACAGCACATACTGGGATTACAAAAAAAGACACATCTTAATGGAAAGGAAATTGAGCCGCTTCACCCACAAGATCATTTGCTGCTCCAGGGCTGTCGAGAATTTTGTTAAGGATATCGAAAAAGTCGGAGACGGAAAAACTCTGGTTATCTATAACGGCGTGGATGAAGAACGGTTCTATCCGATGGAAGACGCCCCATCCATTCGCACAGAGCTCGGCATAGACGAGAAAGCTCTTGTTGTCGGGACGGTCTCCTCTCTCACTCCCCACAAGGGCCACGAATACCTGATCCAGGCCGCTTCTCTGGTTAAAGAGGAACTCCCCTCTGCGAAATTTCTGATCGTCGGAGATGGGCCTCTTCGGACAGAGCTGGAAGACCAGGTGAAAAATTTTAATGCCCATCCTTTTATCATGTTTACAGGGACAAGGAAGGATGTCCCGAAGATACTTTCCGTTATGGAAGTGTTCGTGCTCCCCTCTTCCTCCCGGGAAGGGCTGGGCATCGCGATCATCGAGGCCATGGCCGCAGAAAAGCCTGTGGTCGCGACTGATATCGGAGGCATCCCCGAAGCGGTCAAAAAAGGAGAAACCGGTTTTCTTGTTTCTCCTGGAGATCCGGGCGCGCTCGCCAAAGCCATCATCGAACTTCTTCAAAATCCGGAAAAGGCGAAAGAAATGGGGAAAAAGGGGCGTGCCAGGTTCAAGGAAAAATTCACAAGAAAAAAAATGCTTTCAGAGACAGATGCTTTGTATCAGTCTTTTGCCAGCCAAAGAAAAGCAAAAAGTGATGAAACAGCATAATATCCTCTACACCTCCCTGTCCGGCCAGATGCTCGGAGGCGGACAGAGGAGCCTTCTTCTGCTCCTGGAGAGACTGGACCGAAAAAAATTCAAGCCTTTCCTGGTCTGCCCATCCGAAGGAGGCTTGACCGAGAAGGTCGAAAGCCTGGGGATTGAAGCCCGGATCATAAGAGTGAGAGGAGCGAAAAGCCTGAATGTTTTCGCGACTGCCGCAGCAGTCTTCAAATTTAAAAAGCTCATCCGGAGGAAGGGCATCCACCTGATCCACACTGATTCTCCGCGTCAAGCTTTTTATGCAGGCCTGGCCGCAAGGCTGACCAGGACGCCTTTAGTCTGGCATGCACGCGTCAGCACGCCCGAAAAAAGATCTTTCGAAAAATTTCTGTTCAATCATGCCAGCAAGGTCATCGCTGTTTCAGATGCGGCCAGTCAGAGGTATCGCGGATTTGAGCGTTTTGACGAAAAAGTGACGGTCATCCATAACGGAGTGGACTTGACCGAATTCGGCCCAAAACCGATAGACAGGAAACTGAAACAGGAGTTTAAGATCAAAGAAGACTTGATGCTTGTGGGAACTCTGGGCCAGTTGATTCCAGGAAAAGGACAGGAAGTCTTTTTAAAGGCTGCCGCCCGGATTTTCGATCGCACGTCCAAGGTGATATTCATGATCGTGGGGGATGGGAATCACGCATACAGAAAAAAGCTGGAAGACCTGTGCACAGACCTGGGCCTCTCCGGGAATGTCGTGTTCACCGGATTCCGGGAAGACATTCCTCGAATAATGAACACTCTGGACATCGTGGTCCTTCCTTCGACGACTCACTTAGAAGGATTCTCACGAGTCATAATAGAGGCCATGGCATCTTCGAAGCCAGTGATCGCAACCGATTCGGGCGGAAATCCCGAAGCGATTGAAAATGGAACCACTGGAATCCTGGTGCCCGCTGAAGACTCTAACAGATTGGCTGCATCCATCCTGGATCTGGTCCAGGATGAAGACAAGAGGAAGCGTATGGGAGCTGCCGGAAAGCAGCGGGCCGAACGACTGTTCAGCATCGAAAAGAATGTTTCCCGAATCGAACAAACCTACGAGGACCTTCTATGCTCAGATACGTGATATGCGATCTCTGCGAACAGAATAACACCGAAATCATCCAAAAAACCGAAGCCCCTTTTCAAATCGTCAGATGCAAAGAATGCGGTCTTGTCTATGTCGACCCTCAACCCCCACGGCAGTTCATGAGCGCGCATTACAATGAAGATTATTATAAGGAATGGATCGAGACTCAGATGGAAAGACGGATCCTGATGTGGCGGAAACGGCTCAAAAGGCTGTCGAAATACAAAAAGAACGGATGCCTTCTGGATGTCGGATTCGGGTGCGGGACCTTCCTCAAGCTCGCTAAAGAAAGGGGATTTGATGTCCGTGGGACTGAGATATCCGAGTATGCCTGCCAGTATGTCAAAGACAAGCTGGGATTGGACGTCTTCTATGGAGATTTAAAGAAAGCCCGTTTCCCCGAAGAAAGCTTTGATGTTGTCACTGTCTGGCACACGCTGGAACATCTTCCCAGCCCTTCAAAGACTCTGGAGGAAATCCACAGGATACTGAGAAAAGACGGACTGCTGGTCGTTGCCGTCCCGAACCTGAACAACTTCATCACTCGAATCCTGTATTTTCTTGCCCGATGGAAAAAACTGAAGTTCTTCTCCGTGAAAGCTAAAGAACTTCATCTGTATCATTTCTCTATTCCTACCCTGACCGCGATCCTCGAGAAAACCGGGTTCCAAGTCAAGAAGATCGACCTGGATCTCGCCCAGATAGAACCCTCCAAAAAAATCGTGGATGTATTCACTCGCGTTATCTACTTTTTCTCGAGAAGAAATTTCGGGGAGGCCATGAAGGCTTACGCTGTAAAGGCCAGAAAAATATGACATACACAGGGTGCAACTTGTGTCAAGCAGATAATTCCTCACTCCTGTTCACTAAGGATTCCCTCAAAATCGTCAAATGCCTCGAGTGCGGGCTTATCTATGTCAATCCACAGCCTTCTGAAGAGGAACTGAGAACGATTTATAAAAATGGGTACTTCAACGGGACCTGGCAGTCCGATTATCTGACTGAAAAAAAGCTCTACGGCCCGCGTTTTAGAGAAAGACTGAAAGACATCGATTCTCTGAAAACCAAAGGGAAGCTGTTGGATGTCGGATGTGCCGTAGGCTACTTCCTGGAAGCCGCACGGCAAGACGGTTGGGAGGCTTCCGGGGTGGAGATATCTTCCTATGCGTCCGAATTCGCCAAAAAATCCGGCTTTGATGTGTTCACGGGCAGGTTGGAAGACGCCGGATATCCTGACAAGCACTTCGATGTGGTGACTCTCTGGCATGTCCTCGAACACATGCGTGACCCGGCCGGATGCCTGCGGGAAATCCACCGCATACTGAAAGATTCCGGTGTATTGGCCGTAGAGCTGCCGAACATAGAATCCAAAAGATCCAAAAAATCAGGAGAAAACTGGGACCAGTTGAAGCCCCGGGAACACCTTTACTATTTCACACCGGGCGCGCTGAGAAGGATTGTCGAGAAAACGGGCTTTCAGGTCGTCCGGGTTTCCACTCTTCCCAAAGGCACACACATCGGAGAAAAATTAGAACACCTCGGCTGGACAAGAATGAAAAAATGGCTGATCAGATTTTATCCGCTCACACAATGGATCAAAAAGATTCTGCTCCGTATAAAAAAAGTTGCGGGAGAGGATGATATTATTTTACTGTATGCTTTGAAGGCCAAACCCGAGTAAATCCTGATGGCAAAGACGAGCAAGGTTTTCAAAAGAATCTATCTGGCGCTCAGGTGGGTCAAATTCTCCGCCTATTCTGGATTCACTTATTCGATGCGCAGGAAGACGTTCGACAAGAGTTCAGTCAAGAGTGTCTTTGTCTTCCCCCTAAAGAGGCTTGGTGATGCGGTCCTCTCGATTCCGGCTTTCCGGGCGATCAAGGAAAGTCTTCCTCAGAGTCGAATCACTGTTTTTGCTCCATCCTATGTCACGGATATCCTGGAAAGAATCCCCTCTATCGACTCCATCGTCCCCTATTCTTCGGATTCATCGTTCTTTCAAAAAGCCAGACGCGTTCGCAAATTGTTTGACAATCCGTTCGACCTAGCCGTGGACTTGACCTGCGATTACACGATCGAGGGCGCTCTTCTGTCTTTTTTGAGCGGTGCAGGTTACAGAGTCGGGTATGACACCTGGCGGCGAGGTTTTCTGTTCAACCGGCCGGTCAAACATGACACAGGACCTGTTCATGTTGTTGATGAGATTTTAAACATTGTCAAAAGCATCGGCCTGGAAACCGATGACAAAAGCCTGAAAATATCCGCCTCCGGAGAAGCCATAGAAACTGCGAGAAAATTTCTCCGGTTTAAAGATGTGAAGGATAAGGACCTGATCATTGGCATTCATCCTGGAGGGTATTATCCCACTCAAAGATGGCTGAGCGAGCGGTTTGCTGAAGCCGCAGACAAACTGATTGAAAAGCACAAGGCGCATGTCGTACTTATGGGAGGCCCCAAGGAAGAAGAACTCATCAACCGGATAAAGACCCGAATGACAAGCCGACCGATCGTATTCCTCAACCAGCCCATCGGAGAGCTCCTCGCTTTGATTCAATCCTGCCACCTGCTTATCTGCAACAATTCCGGACCGCTCCACATGGCCACGGCTGTGGGAACTCCGACTGTCTCCACTATGGGCCCCACTCTTCCCGAGAGATGGTGGCCTCAAGGGGATGAGCATATCGTACTCCGCAAAGACCTTTCCTGCATGCCCTGCAATCAGGGCCGCTGCCGTCTCAAAACACTCGACTGCATGAAGTTGATCACTGTCGAGGACATGCTTGAAGCTATTGAAGATCAACTTTCACGGATCAAAAAAACATATAAATGAAGCGATGATGCGAATCGAACTGTCTCGAATAAAGAATGTCCTGATCATCATGATGGGCGGAATCGGCAACATGATCTTCTTCACACCTGCCCTGAAAGCACTGCGCAAGACCCTCCCCTCTTCCTCTTTCTGTTTTCTGCTGGGGCCGTATGGAGCAGAGAAGGCCGTAGAGGGAAGTGATCTTTTTGACCAAAAGATCATAGTCGAACCCAAAAAATTCACAGGCTTGTCAGGGAACATGAGACTTATCCGAAGACTCAGGCAAGAAAATCTCAACCTGAGCATCACATCGACCGGAACGAATCCCTTAAAGAGCGGATTCCTCTGTGCACTTGCGGGAATCGAATACAGGGTGGGAGAAAACATCGGAGGAAAGGGTATTTTTTACAATCTCAAGGTCCCTTTTGATCATGACCGTCATGAAGTCGAAAGCAACATTCATCTGGTCCAAAGGCTGGGCGTAGATGCGGAAGACAGACGTCTGTTCGTGCAGAGATCCGAGAAAGACAAAGAATCCGCCCAGAAATTTTTCGCTCAACACAGCCTCAAGGGAAAGGTGGTCGTGGGCCTGCATCCCGGGTCTGGAGTCCATCAGGCTGGCTTCAAGAGATGGCCCAGAGAGAGGTTTGCGCAACTGGCAGATAAGCTCATCACGGACATCGGCACCTCAGTGATCATTTTCGGAGGAGCCGAGGAAATGGAGTTAGCTGAAGAGATCAAGGACGGAATGCGATCTTCGCCTTTGATCATGACCGGTCAATCCACGCTGGCCGAAACCGCGGCATTAATAGAGAAATGCACTCTGTTTATCAGCAATGACAGCGGGCTTCTTCATGCAGCCTGTGCGGTGGACACCCCGTCCATCGGAATTTTCGGCCCCACTAATCCAAGACGGACCGGACCCTATCCTGACCTGTCCGCTGTGTTCAGGAAAGACCTGGCCTGCAGTCCCTGCTACGAAGGCAAACCCGTTCACTGCGGTCACTTCGAGTGTTTGAATCTCATCACCGTCGATGACATGATCGAGGAAGTCAAAAAAAGACTGGATAAACATGCCCAATAAAACCAAGGTGCTCCACATCATCACACGCCTCGATAAGGGGGGGTCCGCAGAAAACACTTTTTTGACCGTGAAGGGATTGGATAAAGAAAAGTATGACGTGACGCTGATGAGCGGGCCGGTCGAAGACGCGAGCCAGGAAAGAAGAACTCAAGTCGAGGAATACGGAATTCGATACATCCATCTTCCCGTGCTCGTGAGGAATATTCACATGGTCTACGATCCCATCGCTCTGTTCAAGATATACCGGTTCCTGGCGAAGGAAAAGTTTGATGTCGTCCATACCCATACATCCAAAGCGGGCCTTCTGGGCAGATTCGCCGCCAAGCTCGCAGGAACTCCCCTTGTCGTCCACACGCCGCACGGCCATATCTTTTATGGCTATTTCGGCCGGTTGAAAACGAAGATGTTCATCCGGCTCGAAAAACTCGCCAGCCGGATGACTAACAAAATTGTGGCGTTGACTGACAGAGAAAGATCAGATTACATCACCCACAAAATTGCCCGTGAGGGAAAATGTATCGTGATCCACAGCGGAATAGAGCTGGACAGATACAGAGAACTGACTCTGGAAGAAAAAAACAAACTGAAAAAAGAGATCGGGATTCCTGAGGATGCGTTGGTTGTCGGAACGGCTGGCCGGCTCATCCCTGTTAAAGGCCCTGAATTCATGATCAAAGCTTCTCAGCACATCTGCCTTGAATCCCCTGAAATATACTTTGTCTTCGCAGGAGACGGTCCACTGAAAGAGGAACTGCAAACGCTGGCTAAGAAGACAGGCACAGATAAAAACATCGTCTTCCTGGGCTGGAGGGATGATGTCCCGCGCATCCTCTCCGTTTTCGATATCTTCCTGCTTCCTTCCCTGAATGAAGGGATGGGAAGAGTTTTGGCCGAAGCCATGGCTCTCGGAAAACCGATCGTGGCCAGCAATGTGGGAGGCGTCCCGGATCTGGTCATCCACGGGAAAAACGGATATTTGGTCCCGCCTCAAAATCCTGAGGAACTGGCAAAATACACACAGCTTCTGTTGGAAGACAAAGACAAAAGAGAAAAGATGGGACGAGCAGGAAAAGAAATGGCCTCAGGTTTCACCCATGAAGCTATGGTCCAAAAAATCACAAACCTGTATGAAGAATTAATGAAATAGGAAAAAG
>SOIA01000114.1 GCA_004378665.1 Candidatus Aminicenantota bacterium | reverse complement strand
TTGCTAACTTATTGAGCAAATACACATATCCCTTTTTTCAACATTCACTTTTTTGATTCTTTATTCTTGATCTCTGTTCTTTCCTCTTTTTCTTTTTTCGCTGGATTCCTGCCCTCCACCTTCTCCTTTTTGATCTTGTTTTTTATCGAATTCCACCAGTCTATTCTCTTCTGGATATCCTTTTCTAAACCCAGGCTTCCGGGTTCATAGTACTTCCGTCCCTTTAATTTTTTGGGGAAGGTCTCCATATCCGTCGTCGAGAACGCAAAATCATGAGCATAGGCATAATCCTTTCCGTATCCCACGTCTTTCATCAAGTGCGTCACCGGATTTCTGAGATGGAGTGGAACAGGCTCAAAAGGGCTGGCCTCGACATCCTTCATGGCTTTGCCGAAGGCCACATAGGCACGGTTGCTTTTGGGTGCGGACGCCATGTAAATCACTGCTTCGGCCAAAGCTAGCTCCCCTTCTGGGGAACCGACGAAATCATAGGCCTCCTTGGCATTGAGGGCGATGGCCAAGGCCTGAGGGTCGGCAAGCCCGATGTCCTCCGAGGCAAATCTCACCAGTCTCCGGGCAATATAGAGAGGGTCTTCTCCCGCGGCGATCATCCGGGCCAGCCAATAAAGGGACGCATCCACATCGCTGTTCCTCAGGCTTTTATGGAGAGCGGAAATCAGGTTGAAGTGCTCCTCCCCCTTCTTGTCGTAAAGAAGGATCCTCTTCTGCAGGGCTTCCTTGACTTCCTTGGTGGAGACCTTTTTGCCTTTGACCAGGCTGGAAACGATTTCAAGAGTGTTCAACGCCCGGCGGGCATCGCCGTTCGCATAGTCGATGATCATCTGCGGTGCCTGGCCTTCGAGCTTGAGATGGAGCTGGCCCAGCCCGTATTCCTCATCGGATAGAGCATCTTTGATTATCCGGATTAAAGTTTCATTTGATAAAGGGTTCAAAACAAGAACCTTCATCCTCGAGAGAAGCGGAGCTATGACTTCGAAAGAGGGATTTTCTGTCGTCGAACCAAAGAGGATGATGTCCCCTTTTTCCACATAGGGCAAAAAAGCGCCCTGCTGGGCCTTATTGAAGCGGTGGATCTCATCGATAAAAATGACAGTGGGCTGTTTGTAGATCTTTCTGTGGCTCTCTGCCCTGGCCATGACCTGCTTGACTTCTTTGATCCCTGAGAGGACCGCGCTGAAAAACATGCAGGGTAAGTCAAAATACTCAGCCAGGATATACCCCAGAGTGGTCTTTCCAGAACCCGGAGGCCCCCAGAATATGATGGACACCAGGCGATCAGCCTTGATCAACTGGGACAGGATCTTCCCTTCCCCGATGATGTGCTCTTGCCCATAAAACCGGTCTAGAGACTTTGGCCGCATCCTCTCGGCCAGAGGGACGTGTTTCTCATCAGATTTGGCCGCCATGTGTTCAACCGCTCAACAGGATTATACCAGAAAAAACAAATGGGGTCAGGCCCCTTGGATTCTTGACGAACATGAGATTCCATGTTAAGTTTACGAACGCAAGATGAAAAGCCAGAAAATCCCGGACAAAATGGCCTACAGGCTCGAAGAGGTCAGCCGGATCACCAAAATCGCTCCAGAAGTCATTGATGCCTGGGAAAACGAACTCTACTTTCTTCATGCCGGCCAGACAGGCTCCGGAGAAAAAATATTCAGAAAAAAGGACTTAGAAATCATTCTCCGTCTGAAGGAGTTGCTGGACAAAGAGGAACTGACTCTGGCCGGAGCAAAGAGAAGGATCGAGGAAGAATTCGGGATAAAGACATCTGTTCCGGTGCATCCTGACCGCTTAAAAAAAGTTCTCTACCGGGTCAAAGAGCAGCTTCAGGACATTGCCTCCTCGCTGGAAAAAAAATCGGAAAAAACATAAAAAATCTCTTCGCATTTGTTATAATTACTCTTTCTGGTCGGGACGTGGCGCAGCCTGGTAGCGCACACGCTTGGGGTGCGTGGGGTCGGCGGTTCAAATCCGCTCGTCCCGACCATTTTTTCTGCCAAAAACCGGGAATACAAGGTTCGACTCAGGCAGCTTCATTCGAATAAGAAATCCCAAAAGCGGCGAAATGGGTTGCCGCTGACGCGATCCGGGAATTGAAAAGCCAGCCGGTTCAAGAAAGGCTGCGAAGAAAGGAGAAAAAATGAGTCCAGACAAAAAAATTAAGGACATGGATAAACTCAAGGGTCAAGCAATCAACCTGAGAGACCTCATCGACTACCAGGAAGGCTCGGTGGTCAGCCGCG
>SOIA01000177.1 GCA_004378665.1 Candidatus Aminicenantota bacterium | reverse complement strand
GCAAGATGGATGTTTTTCATGCATTCTGCGACTCCTTTTTTATCATCCTTGCTCGAGTAATCCATCGCCAGCATCTTGTTCGAACGGATAATTCGCTCTTCCTGATCTTCTTTCAGGAATTCTCCAGGATAGATACCAAGGTCTTCTGCAGTTATTTTCACCATACCCGGAAGAGCTTCCTGTGTTTCTAACTTTCTCTTTTCAAACACAAATCGATAGATGTCCTCCCTCACTTTCCGCCATTCGGGATGAGGCTTGGGAGGTGCCTCATGCTTGATCGAGAGTTGATTATCCAGGAAAAATTTATAGCCGAACATCCTTGCGTTGATCAGGAAATCGATATCCTCTCCTCGGGTGATCAAAGGATCAAAAGGGACCTTCATAAAGAGGTCGCGGTGGATGACCGCGTTTCCACCAAACACAAAAGGCGTTTCCTTGAGCCTGGGTCCTTGTCTGATGACCTTCTTGAAAGCCCTGTTCATGCAGTCGATCTTGTTCCAGTGCACCATCCAGGGAGAAATCTCCTTGTTGATGAGAAAGTCGCCATCCGGGTTGATGTAGTAGCCCGCAACCGCCAGCACATGATTGTCCTCGTGTGTTTTACCGATGAACTCCAGTGCCTTTTCCATGAAAAGGGGATCCTCGAAGATCTCATCATCATCGATCAGGACAGCCACTTCGGAACCTGAGAGATGTGCCGAGAACAGGCAGAGGTTCCGGACATTGGAATAGCCATCGAGCTGCAGGAGCGGGATAAACGACTCTTTATTGTGCTGGGTAAGGTGCTGATGAACCTTGGTCAGGTGGGAGTAGGAGAAGAAGAGCGTTTCCGCATCTGGAGCCGATTTTTTCACGATTGATGAGATTTTCGATTCAACTTCTTCCCGGATATCCTGAGCCGTGGAAACACCGAGGATGACAAGGTTGAAATCCTTGTTCTTGAGAATGGATAGGCTCTCCAGAGCCCGGCCCAATGTTCCTGTTTCATCGAGGGGAGTCGGGTGGTCATAGATGGAGTCTGTTTCTCTAAAGCCCTCTGATTTTTTCCGTCCCCAGTAGGTGGGAATCACCATGGTGACTTTCATTTTAGGCTCCTTGATTTTGGGGTGAAGGTGTGTTTTTCATCATTTTTTCTAAAACTCCCTCCATCACCTTCACGCCCTTTTCCCAGGAATACTTCTCCTCGACGAGCTTTCGGGCATTTGTCCGGATTCGCTCGAACAGCTTATCATCGGTCATCAGATCCTCAACGCCTTGAGCGAAGTCTTCAGGATTATCGGCCAGGATGATGTTTTCCCTTTGATGAGCAGGAATGCCTTCGGCACCCAGGGATGTTGAGACGACTGGCCGTCCGATGGCCATAGCCTCTAAAATTTTCCCCCTGAATCCTCCTCCGAGTCTGACCGGACAGATGAAGACCCGGCCTTTCTTCAGGAAAGGGCGGACATCATCCACCCTTCCCGTGACTGTGATAGTTTTATCCTTGGAGAGATTCTGGACTTCAGGCGGAGGTCCCTGGCCGACCACATAGAATTTGACTTCAGGAAGGCGGGATTTCAGCAGGGGCCAGATTTCGCCGTGAAAGTAAAGAACGGCGTCTGCGTTGGGATAATGCATGTAATTTCCCACAAAGACGATGGCTTTCTCTTTTTCTTCGAGTCCGGAGAAAGAAAAATTCTCCACGTCCACCCCGTGGGGGACAACTGCGATATCCAGCTCAGGGCAGATTTCGAGGAGTTCTTTCTTGCCTTGAGGAGTCAGGACGAGAACTTTATCCGCATTCCTGTACATGTCGAATTCATATTTTTTCAGTCCTTTGAGATTTACAGCTTCCTTCAGTTTTTCGAACCCGATTCTGTTATGGCGGTAAGCCTTGTGCCGGGCCAGATAGTAACATTCATGGACGGACATGACCCGCCGGACGGGCGGAAGAAGCGGATTCTTGTGGAGAAACTGACCCATGACCGAGTACTCAGCAATCACAAAGTCATACCTGTCTTTCCGGACCATGTCGGCAATGGTTTCGGCCATCTTTGGGGAGCCGTGGGTTCTGAGGAAATAGTGGGGGACAGAAGATGTGAAAAAATCCCACGAGACTTTCAGAGATGAGCGTTTCGGTGGGAGAGGGACGAGCCTAAGATCATGGCAGAAGGGCTCCACTGAGGGAATGAATTTTTTCTCCTCTTCTTTGAAGAATGCGGCCAGAGAAACAGTGTGGTTCCTGGAAAAATACTTCAAGCGGTTGTAGATGATGATCGGCCCGCCGAT
>SOIA01000382.1 GCA_004378665.1 Candidatus Aminicenantota bacterium | reverse complement strand
GAAGTAGAATACGAGGAAGAAGAGGTCGAGGAGGTCCAGGGCCAGGAACAGCTGCAGCCACAAGGTCGATTAGAGGAGGAGCCGGAGAGTGAGGAAGAAGGTCCGCTTGCGGGCATTGACCTCAAAAAAGAGGTTGGAAGAGCAGAGAGAAGGATACGAAAATACATCCGGCAGACTCCGTTGGAGTATTCACCCTTTTTCAGCCAGGAAGGCAACTGTGAAGTTCACCTCAAACTGGAAAACATACAGTTGACCGGATCGTTCAAGCTGCGGGGAACTATGAACAAGCTCCTTTCTCTCTCCAAGAAAGAAAGGAAAAGCATCCTGGTCACTGCCTCATCCGGAAATCACGGCGTGGCGTTTGCCTATGCGCTAAAAAAATTGGGATTGAAAGGAATCATCTATCTGCCCGGATACACATCCAAGGCCAAGCTCGATTCCATCAAATACTATGACGTTGTTTTGAAAATGTTCGGTACGGACTGTGTCAAAACAGAAATTCATGCCAGAGAAGAGGCAGAGAAGAATGATTTCTTGTATATCCCTCCTTATAATGACCTCAAGATAATCGGCGGCCAGGGAACAGTCGGGATCGAACTGAAAAGACAGCTCGAACAAATTGATGTGGTGCTCGTTCCCGTTGGTGGAGGAGGCTTAATCTCCGGTATCGCTGGATACCTTAAATCTCTGGACGAAAACATCGAGATCGTCGGCTGCCAGCCCTTGAATTCCGCAGTCATGGCCGAATCCATCGAAGCCGGAGAGATCATTGAAATGGAATCCCAACCCACACTGTCAGACGGCTCGGCCGGAGGTATCGAGAAGGGATCGATCACGTTTGACATCTGCCAAAAATACGTCAATGATTTCATCCTCGTCTCTGAGGAAGAGATCAGGGAAGCTATAAAGCTGGTTTTGGAAAAACATTCAATGCTCATCGAAGGCGCGGGTGCTCTGACCGTGGCATCCTTCATGAAGGCCAAAGATAGCTTCAAGGGGAAAAACGTCGTCCTGGTCATCAGCGGCGCAAAAATCTCTATGGACATATTGAAAGAAATCCTTTCATAATTGTTAAAATTGGCAAAGACCTATAACCTGACTCAAATCAAGGCGGCTCTACATAATATCGATACACTCTGCACTCCTATCAGGAATCCAGAAAAGTGAGGTTGACATGAAAATCGAAATTTTTGAACTGGAAAGGACTCAATCCCTGTATGAAAACACAGTGGATTACAACCTGACGGAAAGCGGGGTTCATCCTTATACGCTGGAGGAGCTGCTGGATAAGGAGGAGATTGAAAACCTGCTTTCCCTCCGCCTGGGCTATGGACAGACGAACGGCTCCATAGAGCTGAGAGAAGCAGTCAGCCGACTCTATCCAGGGGCAGACCTGGATAACGTGCTTATCACGAACGGTTCGGCTGAAGCCAATTTTATCAACATCTGGTGCAACTTGGAGCCCGGAGACGAACTCCTCCTAATGGTGCCGAATTACATGCAGATGCCGGGAATAGCCCGGTCTTTCGGCGTCACGGTGAAGCCTTTTCACCTCAAAGAAGAGCTCAACTGGGGTCCGGACCTCGAAGAGATAAAAGCCCTGATCACGCCCCGGACGAAAATGATCGCCGTGTGCAATCCGAACAATCCCACCGGCGCGGTCCTGAGTGAAGAGGGGATGAAAGAAATCGTCCGCCTGGCCAAAGAGGCAGATGCCTGGATCTACTCGGATGAGGTGTACCGGGGCGCGGAACTGGATGGAAAGGAAATCCCTTCATTCTTTGGGCTGTACGATAAAGTGATCGCTTGCTGTGGGCTCTCCAAGTCCTATGCACTTCCCGGATTGAGAATCGGCTGGCTTGTGGGCCCGAAGAAAGCTATCGAACAATGCTGGGCCTGTCATGACTACACATCCATTTCTTCCGGAATGCTGAGCAATCACGTGGCCGCTCTGGTGCTCCAACCGGACCGGAGAATGAAAGTCTTGAACCGCAACAGGAAGATCTTGAAAGAGAACTTATCCGCTCTTCAAGAATGGACAGATAAACATGGGGACCTCTTCAGCTTCATCCCTCCCCGGGCGGGAGGAATCGCCTTCCTCAAGTACTCGATGAATATCAACTCCTCAGAACTCATGACTCAGCTCAGAGAGGAGAAAAGTGTCTTTATCGTGGCGGGTGATCTTTTCGGAATGGACCATTATCTCCGGATAGGATTCGGAGCGGAGAAGGATTATCTATTAAAAGGCCTGTCCCTTTTCGATGAACTTCTC
>SOIA01000348.1 GCA_004378665.1 Candidatus Aminicenantota bacterium | reverse complement strand
TTCGCCTCGGACCTGGGGAGGGCGGTCTATAACGCTTCCGGATTCAGGGGGCCGGAGATCAAGTTCGATTTCATCAAGGCTGTGACCTACGGTGTGGAAATCAAACAAACTCAAGAATCCCAGAGAAAAGTCAGGATCGAACTCAAGCCTCAGGACCTCGAAGGAAAAGATATCCTACTGATCGAAGATATCGTCGACCAGGGATTCACGCTGTGGGAAATCAAGAAGAACCTCCTGGAAAAGGAACATCTGAATTCTTTAAGAGTCTGTGCCCTGTTCAATAAAGTCTTAAAGGAACCATCGGAAGAAGTCAGAGAAATAAAGAACAAATTGGTGCTTGACTACCTCGGGTTCGAGATCCCTGACAGATGGATCGCCGGTTACGGGATTGATGCGGGAGGAGACTTCAGGAATCTTCCGTTTATTGTGACGGTTAAAGAGAATTACTATTTGAGCCAAAAAGAATAACAACAGATCTGGGAGGCCTGTAGCAGAAACTTGAACACGGCTTCCGCGGACAATCAATATGCCCAGCCATCAGGACAGATTCACAAAATCTCTTCCTGGTGAGACTATGAAACCGGAATACCGGAGAAGCCATGCATGACCTCATCCTGACAAAAGGAAATATCATCGATGTCCGTTCCCGCAGGATTTTTCGAGGTGATGTGATGATCAAGGATGGGATTATCGTCCGAATCGGGTCTTCAAGCGGTGAAGACGCGAAACAGGTTATCGATATCTCCGGCAAGTTCATTTCTCCTGGGCTCATCGACAGTCATCTTCACATCGAAAGCAGCATGCTCAGCCCTTTGGAATTCTCCATAGAAGCCGTGAAGCACGGCACTACCTCTATTTTCGTGGACCCGCATGAGATCGCCAATGTCAGCGGGAGAAAAGGAATAGATTTATTCTTGAAACAAGCGGAAATAGTGCCCCTGGACATGTACGTGGGCATTCCCTCTTGCGTCCCGGCGACCGGGCTCGAAGACTCGGGCGCTTCCATAACCCTTCAAGACATCAAAGAGCTGATTCCTGACAGACGAATCTTCGGTTTGGCCGAAATGATGAACTATCCAGGAATCATCCATGACGCAGGTGACACGAGAGAGAAGGTTGATATCGCCTATAACTCAGGAAAGATCGTGGATGGTCACTCTCCGGGCTTGACCGGTGACGATCTAAAGACCTACATTTCGAACGGCAAAAACGACAACACCGTGAGGATCATGTCTGACCATGAGTGTATCCATCTGGATGAAGTCATCGAAAAGAACGCTGCCGGAATGACTATCGCTTTAAGACACGGCAGCGCCACAAAAGACCTGGAACGATTCTTGCCCGGCCTCCTCGAATCCAACGTGAATCTGGAGAGATTCATGATCTGCTCTGACGATATAGACCCCATCGATCTCCTCGAGGACGGCCACGTCGACAGAATCCTCAAAAAGACAAGAGACATCATCCTGGAAAACACAAACCTCAAACTTGAACAGGCTGTCATTCTGGCCGTAGCGCTGGCCACGATAAATCCTTCACAATACTTTTCAAGATTCCTGAGACTGCACAAACATCCTGAAACAGGGGAAATCGCAGAGGGGAAAAAGGCCAATCTGGCGGTATTTGAGTCTTTGGAAAACCTGGAGGTCGCGACAGTCATCCACAACGGCGAAGTCATCGTCTTCGAGAAAGAATACATTGGCAAACAGTTGGATTATGATTACTCTGAATTTTTAGGGCGTGTGAATACAGGAAAGACTTTTCAGCCCGATGATTTCAAGATCACACCCTCTGAAGGCGCGACCCATCTGGACGTCAAAGTCATCGAGATTATTCGAGACAGCCTGGAAACCGGACAAAAAATAATGCCTTTTGACGTTTTTGATGGAGAGCTTCGATCCGATCCTGAAAAAGATGTAGCCAAGATTGCTGTGATTGAAAGACACAAGGGAACAGGCATCTATTCTCTGGGATTCGTCAAAGGATTAGGCCTCAAAAAAGGCGCGATCGCTTCCACTGTCGCTCATGACAGCCATAATCTTATCGTGGCTGGAATTGAGGATGAAACCATGGCCAGAGCAGTGAATATTTTGAGCGAAAAAGGCGGAGGAATGGTTGTGGCGGCAGACAGGACGGATTATTTCCCTCTCCAGATTGCCGGCCTGATGTCCACATCGAGTATAGAACACGTCGTTGACGAATATAAAAACATCAAAAGAGCCGTGAAAAGCCTCGGTTCTCTGCTCGAGAATGCATTCATGACGATGTCGTTCCTGGCC
>SOIA01000292.1 GCA_004378665.1 Candidatus Aminicenantota bacterium | reverse complement strand
TTTACAGGGGTCAATCGCCTTTAGAGGTGAATCAAAAGGTGATATTGTGACATCGTAGAGAGGATGCGTCTTGATGCTTATTTTCAGCTTGTATTTCTTGGATGGATACAATCCGGGAAGTCGGATTCAACGTCCAATCATGAACGGGAAAAAAGTCTGCTCGTATATTTGCTGTTCAGGAGGGTCTGACAATAAGGAAGAAAAATTCGGGTTCAGGATTTGGTGATCAGCTTCTTTTGAGTGGAAAGCTCCTTGAGTTTTGAAAACCGGTGAATCAGCTGCGAGAGATAAGCCCTTCCTTCTAAGTTTCCTTGACTGATAAATTGAACGGAAAGCATAATCCGTTCCAGGCAGCGGATTTTTTCATCTTTTTTATAGATATCCTGATTTCCGGAGATTATGATCTTTTTTTCATACCGGCATCTGTCTATACTCTGGGAGATGGCTTCTCCGATTTCATTTTTAGGCTTATTCGCTTCATCCAGTATAATCAAAAGCCCTTTGTCTTTTTCTATCTTTTCTCTGGCGTACTCTAAGGACAAAAGAGCCTCCCTGTCAGTGAATGACTTCTTTCGTATTGCGTATTCCATCAGAGGAGCTTCAATGTGAAAGGCGAGCCAGGCTATTCGCTCATCTTTTAATATGTCCTCTTCAGGAGAGATTCTTTTTGGCTGGGAAGCCTGTTTTTTTTCGATTATCCGGTCTTCTTGGTAGGAGCTGTGAGTTTCGAGAAACGAGCAGTTTTGGGGACAGTGAATCTCCTTTTCCCTGAGCAGGCCGCAGCAGAGGCTGCACAGATGATCATCCAGAGCCACGCAGTAACGTTTGCCCTTTCTTTGTTTGCATTTTGAGCATTTCGCCATCATAACTCCGGAAGAAGTAGGGAGTGTCTATGAGAACACGCCTTAACATGTCAGGTGGAAAGCGCCGATCGTTTTTTGCTGGGAGGCGGTATCGTTGTAACTTTGAACAGCTTGTGTTGTTTTTTCAACAACAAGCGTGATTCCTTTCGACCTGGCGTGCTCTTTCACTCCCTCATCCACCTTCATCAAACCATGGAAACCCGTCCCGATTACGAGGACATCCGGGGCTTCCCGGAAGATGTCCTCAATGTCTTTTAGAGAGAGCTTATGCCCGGTTTCCCGCCACCATGACTCCTTGACTTTGTCTGGAAAGAGGATGAGGTCAGAGGTGTAAACCTGGCCTTCAATTTCCATCCGACCGAACGCGTAGGACTCGATCATTTTCGTTTCTTCATCAGGAATGTATCCGATGTGAAGTCCTTTATTTTTTTTCCAAGGATGCCTTTCAGAGCCTTTTGAGCTGCCCTCTGTTCAGCATTTTTTTTCGAACGGCCTTTTGCCTTTGCCAGAGACTTTTTATCCAGAAAAACCTCGACAATGAAGCTTTTTTTATGGTCGGGTCCCAGGGAAGTCACAATTTTATATGCAGGGGTAGGGAGATTTTCCTTCTGGAGGTATTCCTGCAGAGCAGATTTGTAGTTGTTGACCAGGTAACTTTCCGCTTTGATTCTATTGAAGATGTATTCCAGCTGGGGGATAAGGAATTTTTTGGCTTCCTTTAACCCCCCATCAAGGTATATAGCTGCTACCAGGGCTTCAAAACCTCCCGCAAGAATAGACTTTTTTTTCCTCCCTCCGCTTTTCTCCTCGCCTTTTCCGAGAAGGATATGTTTATCGAGCTTTATTCTCTTCCCGAATGTGGATAAAGATGTCGTGTTGGCTGCTGTGGACATGAGTTTGGAGAGTTCGCCCTCTGATAATTCACTGTAGGCTGAATAAAGATAATCGGCAACGATAAGCCCGAGAACCGAGTCTCCCAGGAATTCCATGGTCTCGTTATCCGAATCCACGTTTTGCTTATTTTCATACGCATAAGAACTGTGGGTTAAAGCCAGGCGGAGGAGATTCTTGTTTTTGAACCTGTATCCTATATTTTTTTCGAACTGCGGGATTCTTTTTTTCATAAAGGAATAACTTCTCTCTTAGTTTCTAGGTCATTAAGCGTTCTTCGATGAAGAAGAGGAATAAACGATTTTTCCTCCTACGATTGTCATTTCGGGTCCACCCCTTAATTCCCAGCCCTGGAAGGGATTATTCCTGCTTTTGGATTTGAAGGAGTTCACATCGACCACGATTTCTTTTTCAAGGTTCAGGATAGTGAGGTCTGCATCAGCTCCAACGCTTATCCTCCCCTTGTTTTCAAGCTTCAGGATGAGCGCTGGATTGGTGGAGATCATCTCGATAAATCGAGAGAGGGAGATGATGTTTTTATTCACCAATTTATCCAGGAGAAGAGGAACCGCTGTTTCCAGGCCATTGATCCCAAAAGGGGCTCTATCGAATTCGACATCCTTCTCATCCACAGTGTGGGGGGCATGGTCGGTAGCGAAAACGTCTATTGTCCCATTCTTGACGGCTTGTTTAAGCGCAAGGGTATCTTCTTTACTTCTCAAGGGAGGATTCACTTTGAGTTGAGTGTCATAGCTTTCAATCAGAGAGTCCGTCAAAAAAAGATGATGGGGAGTCACTTCAGCCGTGACTTTCACTTTTTTTCGCTTGGCCTCTTTTACGAGTTCTACAGCTCCCTTAACGCTCAGATGGGCGATATGGATTGCCGCATCAGCCCTGTTGGCAAGGATGATGTCTCGTGAGACCATCGTTTCCTCGGATGAAGAGGGAATTCCCCTGAGCCCAAAGAGGTAGGAATAATATCCCTCGTGCATGACTCCATCGGCGCTTAAATATTTATCTTCGCAGTGGTCGATGATGACCGTGTTCAGGATCTTCGAATATTCCAGAGCCCGACGCATCACCTGGCTGCTCTGGACAGGCATCCCGTCATCAGAGAAGGCGATCGCCCCGGCATCGATTAAATCCGCCATATCTGTGAGCTCTTCGCCTTTTTCTCCCTTTGTTATCGAGGCTATCGGAAAAACATTCACAGCTGCATTCTTCCTGGCTTCAGAGAGAATATACTCGGTCACTCCTCGGTTGTCATTGACCGGGTACGTGTTAGGCATGCAGGCGATGGAAGTGAATCCTCCCCTGGCTGCAGCGAGGGCACCTGTGGCAATGGTCTCTTTATTTTCTTGCCCGGGTTCCCGAAGGTGGACATGCATGTCTATAAACCCGGGAGCGACGATCAGTCCAGAGGCATCGATGAGTTTTGCCCCCGATGCACTGATTTTCGGTTTGATCTGTGTGATTTTTCCCTTCTCTATCAGAACGTCGAGCCTTTTATCTGTGCCAGAGGAAGGATCAACGACTCTTCCGTTCTTAATCAATAGCCTCACGGTCTTTTCCTCCTAATAAAAGGTAGAGTACTGCCATCCGGACTGCAATGCCATTTTCAACCTGTTTGAGAATCACGGATTTTGCGCAATCCGCCATGTCAGCTGTCAATTCCACTCCCCTGTTGATCGGTCCGGGATGCATGATAATGGCGTTCTTTTTGGCTCGCCCGAATCTTTGTGCGCTTAAGCTGTAAAGATTTCTGTATTCCCGGACGGACGGGAAAAAATTTTTTGTCTGTCTTTCCATTTGTATCCTGAGCATCATGATCACATCAGCTCCCTTGACCGCATGATCAAGATTGAAGTCAATTTCCACTCCAAATTTCTTGAATTCTTCTGGGAGGAGAGACGGTGGTCCGACAAGAGTGATTCTTGCCCCCATCTTTCGGAGAAGGAAAATGTTGGATCGTGCAACTCGGCTGTGAAGGATATCTCCGACGATTACAACCTTCAAGTTTTGAAAATCTTTTTTCTCCTGTCGCATTGTGAAGGCATCAAGGAGAGCCTGCGTCGGATGCTCGTGGGATCCATCTCCTGCGTTGATGATGTTTGATTGACTGAACGTGGAGGCATAATGGCTCGCTCCTGAACAGGAATGTCTGATGATGATGGCGTCAGGATTCATAGCTTCAAGGTTCAGGATAGTGTCTTTGAAGGTCTCTCCTTTCGCAGCGCTGCTGGCATTGAGATTAAAGTTGACAATATCCGCACTCAATCTTTTTGCGGCCAGTTCGAAAGAGCTCCGGGTTCGCGTACTGGGTTCAAAGAAGAGGTTGATAATCGTTTTTCCTATGAGAGTGGGGACTTTCTTGACCTCTCTCGTGGATATTTCATAGAAGGATTCTGCAGTATCGAGGACTGTTGTGATCTCAGAAACGGTGAGATTTTGTATGCCGAGAAGATGCTTGTGTGTGAAGGCCAAATTGTTTCTCCTATTTTATCCCTGGCGGCTCCGTGATCAGGACTTCATCGCTGTTATCGATCTCCTTCAAGCGGACCTGTACGATCTCCCTTTTTGAAGTTGGGAGAAATTTGCCGACATAATCCGCCCTAATCGGGAGTTCTCGGTGGCCGCGATCGACGAGGACCAGAAGTTGAATCGTCTTCGGCCGCCCCAGGTCGATCAGGCTGTCCATAGCCGCGCGTATCGTTCTTCCCGTGAAGAGGACATCGTCGACCAGGAGGACGTCCTTTTTCGCGACTGGGAAATCGATCTCTGTTTTTTTAACCATATGCTGGGCTTCTGATTCTGAGAAGTCGTCTCTATAGAGAGTGATGTCCAACACTCCGACAGGGACGTTTACTTTTTCCAGCTCATTAATCAGTTTCGATATTCTTTTCCCGACGTATATCCCTCTCGTTCTTATCCCGACTATGACAACATTCTTTAAATTGCGATTCCTTTCGATGATTTCAGTGGTCATTCGGTGCAAAGCTCTTTTTATTTTGCGGGAATCCATAACCTTGGCTTTAATTTTTTCTTCCATCAAAGAACTCCTGATGTGTGGGATGTCTGTCTTTCTTTTTAGGGGAGAAATCCATTCTATCCATAAGAAAATGCAATATCTGAGGAAAAAAGTCAAGGATATTAGACATTTGGTGAACCCGCCGACTGTGGGATAGAGTGGTTTTATCCAAAAGGCACCTGCTCTGGATTCGGCCTTTGGGAGATCAGCCAGGAGATACTCCTGGAGAGAAAACGGATATTTTCAGGACTCGAGGCTGAAAGCATGAGGAATGTGTGTCGTTCGGTCTGATCTCAATCGAGAATTTTGCTCTTTGCTCTGAAATGAGCTTGTGTCGCTTCCAGGTCTTTCTCGAGCTGCCTGGCCAGGTCATCCGGAGTCCTGAATTTTACCTCATCCCTGATTTTTTTCAGGAAGTGTATTCCGATTTGCTCCCCGTAGAGGTTTCCTTCGAAATTGAGGATATAGGATTCAATGTTTAGACCTCGTTGATTAAATGTGGGTTGACTTCCGACGTTAGTCATTGAAGGAAGGAATTCGGTCCCGATCCTGGTCTGTGTTATGAAGACGCCCTGAGGGATGATTTCATTTTCAGTTTCGATGTTGGCTGTTGGAAATCCAAGACTTTTCCCTCGGGATTGGCCTTCGATCACTTTTCCTTCTATTTCATAAGATCTGCCCAGTAGTCCACTCACTTCTTCAACTTTCCCTTCCTGAAGGAAATTCCGGATGAGACTGCTGCTTACGGTCTTTCTTTCTTTAATGACCGAAGGGACGGGACAGATTCGGAAATTATATTTTGAGGACAAACGATGAAGAAGGGCAGTATCTCCCTCTCGGTTTTTCCCGAAGTAAAAATTTTCACCCACGATGACCGCTTTTGCTTTGAGTCTATTCAAAACGATCTTGCGGATGAAATCCTGACCGCTGAGGCTGGCGAATCTTTCATCGAAAGGAATGATGAGAACAGCATGGATATCAAATTTATTGATTTCCCTTATTCGCTGGTCGAGTGTCTGAATCATCTTGATTCCATTTTTCCCCAGGATTTGTCCCGGGTGCGGAAAAAATGTCAGAACGAGGGAGAAAAGCTCAAACTCTTTTGCTTTTTTTTCGAGGTACAGGAGAATCTTTTGGTGGCCCAGGTGGACTCCATCGAAATTTCCGATGGCTACGATCGTATGGTCGGAGATGAATGAATAATTTTCGAGACCGTGAATGACTTCCATGAGACTACAAATTGATTAATTTGGCTTTTTCCATATAGGCCATCTTGAGCTGGTGAGTACAGGAGACTAATAATTTTTCCTCCTCAGGCTCAAGATTCCCTTTGGTCCTCTTATTGAGCAAGTCGAGTAAATCAATCAATCTTTTCACCAGCTCCAGGTTTTCACTCTTTGTATCGGAAATGGGATCCTCGGTCAGACCAAGTTTGATCAAGGCTTGTGTGTAAAAAGGAAGAATGATGGAGCTGAAATCGAGAGGAGGGAGGATTTCCTTAGTTTCTTCTGTTGATTTCTCTTCTGTCTTCTTCTTTTCTGTTTTCTTTTCCACTTTCTTTTTTTTCTTGTCCTTTTTTTCTGGCATTTTTTCCCCTTTAAAAAGGAATTTTTTTATGTCTGACTGGGATTGATTATTTTTCTGGTTTAAAATATTTTGTACAAATCGACAAAGAATATTACAATATTCATCAACATAATTCAAGGAGATGAGTCATGGAAGATGCTGAAAAGGCAGGCAAAAAATTCCAACAGCTTGTTCATATCTTGGATGAACTCAGGGGGGAAGACGGATGTCCCTGGGATAGAGAACAAGATGAAAAGTCCATAGCGAACTATTTTTTAGAAGAAGTCTACGAGGCCGTGGATGCCATTCACTCTGGCGATGCAGAGTCCCTGGCAGAAGAGCTGGGTGATGTCCTGATGGAGGTCGTATTTTTGGCTCGAATATTCAAGGAGAAAGACAAATTCTCGGTCTCTGAGGTTTTAGAAGGCATTAACCAGAAGATGGTCCACCGCCATCCCCATGTGTTTTCTCAAGAGAGAATCGAGACGTCTGATGAAGTCATAGATGAATGGTGCCGACAGAAGAAGGAAGAGAAAGAGAGGGAATCTGTGTTGGATGGAATGGCTATCTGCCTCCCGGCGCTTTTAGAAGCCTTCCAGATTGGACTCCGTGTCTCTCAATTTGGGTTCGACTGGGCTCAACCTTTGGATGCACTTCAGAAAATTAAAGAAGAGATATCTGAATTAGAAGAGGCACTGAAAAAAAATGAAAAGGATGAAGTGTTTAAGGAAGTCGGTGATCTTTTCTTCGCAATGTCCAACGTCTCTCGCCTTCTGGGTATCAACCCTGAGGTTGCGCTCAGGGAGGCCAACAAGAAATTTACCAGAAGGTTCCGATTCATAGAAAAAAGACTTCAGAAAGAGGGGAAAAAGCTCGGCCAGGTCACACTCGAGGAGATGGATAAAATATGGGAGGACGCCAAAAAGAAGATCATATGATATTAGGGTCAGGCTTTTTTATCAAAAAGCAGCCTGATTCATTTTTTTATTGTGATTTGTTCGTCCCTGATTTCCTGGCGATGAGGTTGGATTTGATGAATTCGTCGATA
>SOIA01000059.1 GCA_004378665.1 Candidatus Aminicenantota bacterium | reverse complement strand
ATGTTCCAGCCTCATGTTAGGGGAGAAGAAAAGGTCATAATTGCAGTTGCATCGGATGGCGATACTTTAAAAGCTTCTGTAAGCCATATGGCTGCGCGCTGCCCCTACTTTCTTATTGTGGACGGCAAGGGGAAACTGTTGGAGGCTGTCGAAAATCCATACAAGGATACCAGAGGTGGTGCTGGAGTTTCGGCGGCAAATTTTCTTGCCGAGAAAAATGTCACGATAGTTATTGCCGGAAATTTCGGTAACAAAATGATAGATGCGCTGAAAGCACAGGAAATCGCTCATTTTGAGTTTGAAGGAACCGCTGAAAAAGCAATTAGGAAGATCCTTGAGAAGGAAGGCAGAAGATGAAAAAAATCGCAATTGTCTCTTTAATATCTTTTTTATTTTCGTCTGTCTATGCAATTGATAACAATCAACTCCTCGAGCAGGTGGATAGGAATCTCAATCCGGAATCCTTCGAGTCCTACCGGAAGCTTATCAACATCGAGCCCAACGGGAGAGAAAAAGAGTTTGTGCTCTTTACAGTCAAAAAGGGGAAAGAAAAAGTCGCTGCACTTTTTATTTCTCCGGCCAGTGAAAAGGGCAGAAGCACGCTTCGGCTGGATGAAAATATGTGGCTGTACATCCCCAACGTCGGTAAACCTATCCGTATAACCAGTCTTCAATCCGTTGTCGGGGGCGTCTTCAACAATGCGGATATTCTGCGCCTGGATTATGCTGCAGAATACAATGTCGCGGAGGTCGAAGACCTGGGGGATGAATATCTTTTGCACCTGAAGGCAAAAACAAATACCGTTGCCTATGATCGATTGAAGATGTGGGCGGATAAAGAGAAACGCCTGCCGAATAAGATTGAATGTCTCACAGAGGCTTCTATGCTGATCAAAACCATTTATTTCAAACAGATCAAGGACTTTGGGGGAGGCATTGTCAGGCCTTCGGTGATTGAAACCGACAGTCCTCTGCATAAAGGCTACAAATCGGTAATGATATTCGCTGGAATAAAGCAAAGGGAATTCAAGGACGAAGTTTTTACACTGCCCTTTCTACCCAACCTGGAATCTTTGAGATAATTGCGATCAATCACTCTGTATTTTGTTCTTATAAATCTTTTGGTCTCAGGCCTTTTTGCTCAGGAAGAGCACACATTTGATCTTTCGGAAATAGAAAAAAAAGTGTTTCAGTTCGGTGGATATCTCGAATTTCGCCCAGTTCTTTTCGGCTTGGATAGAGATTCCTGGCTTTATAAGCTCAGGTTTTACGACCTTGAGGAAGGGGAAACAATCGCAGAGTACAATTTTAATGCCCTTTTGGATTTAAGCTTCGAGAAAGGCATTGTTGGAGCAAAAATACGCACGAATACGGATATAACCAAGTCCGTTTCAGGCTGGTCTCATGTGACGACTCTGTTTGAAGCTTTTCTCTCGCTAAAGCCCTCTTTTTCCTTCCATCTTGATATTGGTAAAAAGCGCATGAAATGGGGTAAGGGCTACGCCTGGAATCCTGTCGCATTCATCGATCGGCCCAAAAATCCCAATGATCCAGGCCTTGCATTGGAAGGTTATGTGGTTTTATCCATAGATTATATCAAGAGCTTCCAGGGGAAATTGAAGACCATCACTTTCACACCAGTTTTGATTCCCGTTAATCAACATATCAACAGCACGTTTGGAAATAAGAATCAATTGAATTTCGGCGGAAAGGTTTATTTTCTGTTTTATGATACCGATATAGATCTTATGTTTTTGTCAGGCGGGAGCGTGCCGGCACGCTATGGAATGGATTTTTCGCGCAATATAACCTCCAATTTTGAAATTCACGGTGAATTTGCCTATATTCCTGATTACATAAAAGAAGTCATCCAAGAAGATGGCACTGTCGGCGAAGAACAATATGCCAGCATGAACTATCTCTTGGGTATTCGATTTCTAACCAGGACAAACACAACCTTTTTCTTTGAGTATTTTAAAAATGGAAATGGTTATACCTCCAACGAGATGGAGAATTTCTATTCTCTTATTGATCAGGCATACCAGTCATATCTGTTAACCGGTGATGACAGCCAGCTCGAGTTTTTATCCGGTGCGGCAAGCCAGGCCTACAGAACATTCGCTCCCATGCAGGATTATCTCTTTCTCCGGATAAGCCATAAAGAGCCATGGAACATCCTATATTTTATTCCTTCTTTCACCAGCATTTTTAACCTCACTGATAAAAGCTTTTCCCTGACTCCGGAATTACTCTACAATCCCATCACTAATCTGGAGCTCCGGGCGAAAATTACGATCTTGCTTGGAAAAGGCGGCAGTGAATTCGGGGAAAAGCAGAACGACTTTCGGCTGGAATTCCGAGGCCGGTATTACTTTTAAGACGGGGATGCGAGCTGGACTGGTTTGACTTTAAAGAAGTCAATTTTTATAAGAGAATCGGAGGGAATTAATGGAAAAAGCGAAAGTTATACTGCAAGACATTCTCTCTTCGTTGGAAGTCGATCACAAAGTGTCAGAAATTCGTACCTGTGTGTATTGGACTGCGGTTACCTCGCTTCGCTGTGGTCTCGCCTCCACAATGGCAGCATCCTTCTTTCCCCCGGAAGGCCGCCAAGTGGAATGCGCAGGGAGTCTTTTACCTGCAGGAGCAAAAGAATTGGCTCGATTATCCCTCTCTTCCCGAACACTGGAAGCGGCGATAGGCATTGCAGCAATAAATTCCATATTGCCTATTGATGAATCCCTTTGTATTGACTTAAATGCTGAGGCTGAAATCCGTGCCTATGGAAAAGGAAAACGGATAGCGATTATCGGTCATTTTCCGTTTATCAAGCGCCTGGGGGCAGTGGCTAAAGAATTATGGACCTTTGAACTCCCTGGACGGACACAGCCTGGGGACTTTTCAGGCAATGAAGTAGAGACCTTACTCTCTCAAGCGGAGGTGGTAGCCATTTCTAGCACCACCCTGATCAACCATACGCTGGGCGGTCTCCTGGATCTCATTGCGCCAGGTGCCTATAAAATGATGCTCGGCCCGAGTACGCCTTTGTCTCCGGTGCTTTTCGATTATGGATTGGACGCTTTATCTGGTTCTATCGTTGTTGATCGTGACCAATTGCTTAATTGCATAAGCCAGGGTGCGAATTTCCGGCAGGTGTACGGCGTACGCAAAGTGATTATGAGACGCTGAATCTTATTTTAATTTTAAACTGGAGATTAAAATGGCTTTATATCAGTTTGAGGAACGCAAACCTCGTGTAGCAAAAGGAACTTTTATTGCCGAGTCCGCTTTGGTCATCGGTGATGTACAGATCGGTAAAGATGCCTACATTGGTCATGGGGTAATTCTCCGTGGTGATTACGGCACGATCCTTGTTGGAGATGGGACTGCCATTGAAGAAGGCGTAATAGTGCATGCACGACCTAATGACCGTACTCTATTTGGAAATTGTGTAACTGTAGGACACGGTGCCATGATTCATAATGCCCGGATAAAAGATTATGCTGTGATCGGTATGCGAGCCACAATAAGCGATTACAGCATAGTTGGAGAGTGGACAATTATCGGGGAGATGGGCCTGGTAAAAAATAATCAAAATGTGCCCGATGGTGTTGTGGCTGTGGGAGTGCCGGTTGAAGTCATAGGTAAGGTGGATAAAAAACAAAAAGAGTTCTGGGGCTACGGCAAAAAGCTCTATGTTGAAATGGCTCATCGATATATTGCTCCCGGTGCATTTATGCGGATCGATTAACTTAGAGACTCTGAAACGGAAGTAATTGAGCGGTTGCGTTATTGATACATCATCTATTAAAGTCTTATTAAATGAAAAAATACAGTTATTTAGTCATAATTTTTGCTGCAATAATATCATGTTCATGCGCTAAGCAGTCAAATGTTGAATCAGGTAATCTGAAACTATGGTACCAACAACCGGCGGAAAACTGGCTTGAGGCACTTCCCCTTGGTAATGGCAGGCTTGGGGCGATGGTTTATGGAAAACCTTCGGTTGAACATCTTCAATTAAATGAAGAAAGCCTTTGGGCTGGCTGCCCCGAAGACCCTTATCCTGAAAATGTTCGCGAGCATTACGAAAAATTTCAGGAATTGAACTTAGCCGGCAAATACGAAGAAGCTCAGAATTATGCATTAAAAAATCTGGCAGTTTCACCAACTTCCATACGTTCATACGAACCGCTTGGCAGCCTTTACATCGACTTCGGTCACAAAGACGTTCAAAATTATCAACGTGATCTGAACCTCCATCACGGGATTGCAACGGTTGAATACGAGATTGATGGTAAGAGATTCATACGTGAGTCATTTATCTCTTCAAAATACAATGCGATATTCTATCACTTTTCGGGTAGAGAAACTGTAAACAGTAATATCCGGTTTGAAAGAGAAAAAGATATCAGGAAATACATTAATAATAAAAATGTTCTGTGTATCGATGGGCAAATTTTTGATGATGAAGAAGGCTATGACGATAATCCCGGAGGTTCAGGTAAAGGTGGGTATCATATGAAATTTGCAGCAAGAATTGCCATACAACCACAGAACGGAGAAGTTGTTACAAAAGAGGATCATCTGATCATAAATAATACGAATGATTTTACAGTGATTGTTAGTGCAGCTACCGATTATAACCTTGATAGTATGAACTTTGACCGGAGTATTGATCCCGGTATAATCTCTGATAATACGCTTAACGACGCCTTGAATGTACCTTATAAGCAAATTAAAGAGGAGCACATTCGGGCACATTCTGAAATGTTTGACAGAGTCTCTTTAAACATTGGCAATGAAGTTGCTGATACTATTCCAACCGATGTCAGGTTGCAAAATTTAAGGAGTGGCAGTACAGATAGTCACCTGGCAATTTTGTTCTTTCAGTATGGACGATATTTGCTGATATCCGGGTCAACAAGACCGGGTGTTCTTCCCCTGAACCTGCAGGGAATATGGAATGAAGATATATGGGCAGCCTGGGAATCCGATTATCATTTGAATATCAACTTGCAAATGAACTATTGGCCTGCAGATGTTTGCAACCTCCCCGAAACGTTAGAGCCGCTTTCGAATTTCATCTGTCTATTATCAGAAAAAGGGAAAACAACTGCAAAAAATTTTATCGGTTCAGATGGCTGGATAGCACATCACAGCACCAACTCCTTTGGCAGGACAACCCCTTGCGGTTCAACAAAGCACTCCCAGGTATTTAACGGTTACAGTTTTCCAATGGCCGGTGCATGGATGTCCCTCTCTTTATGGAGACATTATGAATTTACAGAAGATAAAGAGTATCTTAAAAATCAAGTCTATCCTGTGATAAAAGGCGCCGCAGAATTTATTCTTGATTTCTTAAAAGAGAATGAAAATGAAGAACTGGTAACAGCTCCTTCCTATTCCCCCGAGAATATGTACATTGACCCGGCCACAGGTGAAAGAATGTTGAGTTGTGTGGCTGCTTCAATTGATATTCAGATTATTAAAGATATTTTTAATGCCTGTCTAGCTTCAGAAAAAATATTGTCTAAAAAGCGTTTAACGCATAAAATTCAGGCAGCAATGGCAAAACTTCCGGATGTAAAAATTGGAGCAGACGGCACCATTCAGGAGTGGTATGAAGATTTTGAAGAAGTGGAACCGGGACACAGACATATCTCGCATTTATTTGCATTATACCCATCCAACCAAATTACAAAAGACACCCCCAAACTTTTTGAAGCAGCTAAAAAGACTATTGAAAAGCGTTTGTCAACAGGAGGTGGACAAACAGGATGGAGCCGTGCATGGATTATTAATTTTTATGCACGCTTATACAATGGTGATGAAAGCCTGAAACACCTGGATATGTTATTACAAAATCAAGTTTCTCCAAACTTATTTGACATGCATCCAGCACTTGCTGCAGGGATTCATGGTCTTTTTCAAATAGATGGGAATCTGGGTGCAACCTCAGGTGTTGCCGAAATGCTTTTACAAAGCCACAACGGTGAAATACATCTTTTACCTGCCTTGCCCGGGACATGGTCTGTTGGGAAAGTGAAGGGTTTACGTGCCAGGGGTGGTTTTGAAGTGAGTATGGAGTGGAATAATGGCGAGCTGATTTCAGCTAAAGTCAAATCAATAAATGGGAATAATTGTATCCTTAAGTATAAAAAAACACAGGTTGAAATAAGTTTTGAAAAAGAAGAAGAGGTCGTTTTTAATAATCAATTAGATATTATTGGAGAGACAAAATTGAGAACCATTGATTAACAAGTCTGGTAATTTTGTAAATAATGAACAGATCAATAAGAAATTTAATAAAAGTTCTAGGTGTTGCATGTGCAGTATCTGCACTATTGTTTTTAAGTTTTTGTTTGGGTGAAAAGGAAAAAGATAAAGCTTTACCCCAAACAATAAATGCACAATTCAATAAATACGATCGAAGTGTAGATCTTGCTGCTTCAGACTTCAAAGATCAGGATGATATGTGCGTATGGGTTCACCCGACAGACGCATCAAAAAGTATTATTATCGCTTCTGATAAATCAGCAAAAAAAATATTCGTGTACAATCTCAGTGGGAGTGTTATTCAAACTCTTTCTGTTTCAAAACCAGGAAACATTGACACACGATACGGTTTTCCATTAAATGGCGAAAAAGTTGATATTGTCGCTTTAAATGATAGAGGTGAAAAAGTTGTTTATATTCTGAAAGTCGATCCTGAGAGCAGGACACTAACCAGGGTTGATGATGGAAATATTAAAACCGGAGTTAATTACGGTTTTACGCTATATGTAAGTCCGATTTCCAAAAAATACTATGCTTTTGTTAGTTCTTATCCAGGGAATGATAATAAAATCTGGCAGTTTGAACTTACGGACAATGGAAGTGGCAAAATATCTGGTACTTTAAAAAGGAGTTTTGATATTGTTGATGAACAAACCGTTGAAGGGATAGTTGCTGATGATGAAATAGGCAACCTCTATATTGCAGAAGAAGAAGTTGGTATTCGGAAGTATAATGCTGAACCTGACGGTGGAACAGAAGGAGAGTTGATACGATCTATAGCTAACGATCCTTTGGAAGAGGACATCGAAGGTATCACTATATATTATCTGCCTAACGGCGAAGGTTATATTATTGCATGCTCACAACTAGGTCGCCAGGCATATAAGGCACACTTTGATATTTTTGAGCGTAAACCTCCACATAATTATGTAACAAGTTTTATGCTAAAAGATGTTGGGAAGACTGACGGCATTGACTTGTGCAGCAGTAATTTAGGTGGCAATTTCCCAAATGGAATATTTCTTGCGCATAATGCCAGCGAGAGCAACCAAATAGTTGTTGTAGATTGGGGTAAAATAGCCGACGGTGAAAATTTAATAATTGACACAAACTATTGGAATCCTAG
>SOIA01000332.1 GCA_004378665.1 Candidatus Aminicenantota bacterium | reverse complement strand
TGAGGAGCTGCGGTACTGCAGTCCCCAGGAAAAGTGAAGCCTGTTTTTATAACTCCAGGTCATAAAACCGTCAAATTTGCGAAATTTTATAACTGTGGGTCATAAAAACGGCTCTCTGGTCAACACAGGATTAGCCTCTGGTTCAACTAATCGATTGAGGTGAGATTAGACTGCTCCATATTGGCTAATTTCCGAGGTTAAAATCACCTTCCATTTCCTCCTAAAAGGGCATTGAAAAGACCTCAGGGCTCAATATATCTTATTAGGCAAACAAAATTTATTTAGGAAGGGTGATATCAATGAATCAAATGGCAAGTGTATCTACTGACCAATGGCAAGAAATCATTGGAATCCTCTTGGTGCCGATCAAGTGGATCATCCCCTTACAGAAGTCGATTCTCGATTTCTTTTTGTATTCCTCCTCAGCCTGGGCGGCTGCAGGTAAATTCCTGTTTCTCTTTTTCCCGCTTCTCCTCCTGCTGGGAGCCCTATGGAGCACACAGCTTTCGCTTTATACGATTCCTTTTCGCTCAAAGCGCATCAACTTCGTCACAACTCTGCTTCTCGCCTGGTGGGACGCAGCAAGGGCCGTTTGGCTCTTCTGGGTCGGTCTGTTTCGGCTCGTCATAGTCATGCTGGGATGGATCTTCTCGGTTGCCCGACTCGCTGTAAAATTCATCGTTGTCTCCTTGAAATATATTCTGAGCGCTCCGTTCGCGATGACAGGACAGATGACAAAAAGCTTCTTCAGGCCCGGAGTTCCCTGGATAGCCTTACTGATCCTTGTGTTCTGGTGTATGCTTGAATCGGGGATTTTCACGTTCGTCCTGTTCCCGACGATTTCAGAAGTTCTGATGGATATCGTCGGAACGGATGAGGTTTCAGCTCTCACGACTCCTCTCCTGTATATATTCTTGCTCATTATCATTATGGGAAGCTTTGCGGCTCTCCAGGCGCTGACAGACGCCGTCCGGACAAAGAAAGTTAAGCTCATCATCCAGATGGTTATCATCGAGCTGATCGTTATGGGCTTTGAGGTGATGTTCTTGTATCGCGAGCTGGTGGATGCGATCACACCGTGGGTCGTCCAGCAGACAGGCATGCGAGTGGGAATAGTCTTCACATTGACCGTTGCGAGCTTTGGGTGGATCGCCATCCGCGGCATGACCTGGTTCCTGTTCGCGCAGTACGGCACACCGCCGCTTCTGGCCTTAATCTCCCGGCAGCCTGTTGAACAGGCAGCAGGAGCACAGAGGGAGGCTCCTCCTGATTTCAAAGAGACTTCGAGATGGTGGCAGGAACCGATCCAGGACTTCAAGAACGAGATCGATTGGCTTCATCGGAAGTTCAATGAACTGCTGGAATTCCTTACGCTGCCAATCCTCCAGGTTTTGGCAGTGATCCTCAACTTCTTCATGATCCTGCTGACAGCGCGGCCGGTCTTCAACCTTCCGTTCAAAGAATTAAAGGATGTGATGGACACGCGAGATATCCTTGTGGCAAAACGTATGATTCCGAAGACAGGAGATGAAGATTGATGCGAAAACTCAATTTTATCACTCGCTGGGGAATTGGCTTGACTCTCCTCCTGATATCCACCGCAACATGCATTGCGCCATCAGGTCAACAAAAGCCTCGATTGGTCATGTTTGTCGGAGTAGATGTGAGCGGTTCTTTCCGCGGCACGGGGTATTACGACGATGCGATCACATTCCTGTCCCACTACATCTACGGTCACATGAATGAGTTGGGTGGGTTGAGCAGACTGCGGGCCCTGTTTGTCGGCTCTATCGGTGGCCAGATCGAAAATGAACCCAAGGCCTTCCATCCGATCCATGACCTCGAAGACAAAGATGTTGCGCAGATTGAAGAGGAACTGAAGAAGTGGTTTCCGCCCGAAGACATAATAACGGACTTCAACGCATTCTTCGAGGAGGTTGCAAGTCTCACCAAAGACAGAAGCCTCACTCTTGCCCCGATATCCATCATCATCGTCACAGACGGTATTCCGGCTTTGGGCACTTCAGAAGAAGAAACCGCTTATGAGAAGATAAACCTTGATTGCCTGGAGTATCTCTCACGGAGAGTCACGGTCCGGCTCACTTATTTGGAGCCCAAGGTGGCCCAGCACTGGAAACAGGACGTTCCTGCAAGGCGGGTCCGGATCTGGACGGTTGCTGGAGAAGTGATGGTGGGATGGCGGCAGCAGATGGAGCCTGGACTAGAGTTGGCTCAACAGGACAAACTGTGGAGGTGGGTCAAAGACAACGTCGATTTCCGCGTCCGATCAAGACGCTTCTGATA
>SOIA01000005.1 GCA_004378665.1 Candidatus Aminicenantota bacterium | reverse complement strand
GCGCCGACAGACATCCTGATCCCGATCTCCCGGATACGCTCGGTCACGGAGACGAGCATGATGTTCATGATCCCGATTCCGCCCACAAGAAGGGAGACAGAAGCGATCCCACCGAGGAGTATCTTCAGGGCCTCTCTGGATTCTGCCGCGCTTTCAGCGATGTCGGACATGTTCCTCACGTTGAAGTCATCCTCAGCTCCGGGCGCGATCTTATGCTGGATCCGGAGGACATCCTCGATCTGTCTCGTCGCCTCCTCGGTCCTGGAACCGGATACGGCAGAGACATCGATGGAGCTGATACGGGTCGTTCCGAGGAGTCTCCTCTGCGCTGTGGTGTAAGGGATTAAGATCATGTCGTCCCTGTTCCAAAATCCCCCGGATTCTCCGATGGATTCAAGCGTTCCGATCACTCTGAATGGGATCTTCTTGAGCCGTATGATCTGTCCGATCGGGTCGGCTCCCTCGAAAAGATTCTGGTTAACTTCACTGCCCAGGACACAGACTTTCTGCCCGGACCTGACCATGTTTTCATCGAAAAAGATCCCCTCCTCGACGTCCCAGTTTCGGATTTCCGGGTACTTATCACCGACACCGTAAATCGATGTGTTCCAGTTCTTGTTACCGTAGACAACCTGCGCTCTGGTGGAAACCGACGGCGATACGTACTGGACAGCATCGCATTTCTCTTGTATCGTTTTGGCATCGTCAGCGGTCAGGGTCTGGACGGACCCTCCTCCATAATGGCGGCCCCTGAAGGACTGGCTTCCGGGGCGGACATAAAGAAGATTGGTCCCCATTTCTTCGAAGCGCTTTTCCACTTCTCTCTTGGCTCCTTCACCGATGCTGACCGTGGCGATGACGGCTCCGACTCCGATGATGATGCCTAAGGCTGTGAGAAAAGAACGCATTTTATTCCGGCCTAACGCTCTGAGAGAGACTCGTATGGTCCTCAGTACATTCATTATTTCACTCCTTTATCGGGAAGCCATTTTCTTCTTTGATGATCAGGCCGTCCCTGAGGTATATTCGTCTCCGGGTGATTGAGGCCACATCCGGGTCGTGAGTGACCAGGATGATCGTGATCTTTTTTTCCTGGTTGAGCTTCTGAAAGATGTCCATGATTTCTTTCCCTGTCTTCGAATCCAGGTTTCCGGTGGGCTCGTCTGCGAGGACCAGGGAGGGATTGTTGATCAAAGATCGAGCGATGGCCACTCTCTGCTGTTCTCCTCCGGAAAGCTGATTTGTCCGGTGGAGCTCTCTTCCTTTCAGACCAACCTCCGCCAGGACGTGATAGGCCATCTCCTTGGCCTTCTTGGCTGGTGTGCTGGAATACAGGAGAGGGAGCTCGGTGTTCTCAAGCGCGGTGGTGCGGGGGAGGAGGTTAAAGGTCTGAAAGACGAACCCTATTTTTTTATTCCTGATCCGGGCCAGCATGTTTTTATCCAGAGTGGAGACCTCTTGTCCCTCCAAAATGTACTTTCCCTCAGTGGGCCTGTCCAGACAGCCGATGATGTTCATCAGAGTCGATTTACCGGATCCAGAGGGACCCATGATGCCCACGAGATCGCCTTCTTTAATATCGTAAGACACTCCTCTGAGTGCGTTGACCTGAGTCTCTCCGATTTTGTACACCTTCGTGAGGTTCTCCAGTTGAATAAGATTGTTGTTACTGCTCATTGCTTTCTTTCCTTATTGTGAGTCTTGATTCCTAAAAGTGAGAGGCCTAACGGAACATCCTCATCATGGATGAAGACCTGCTGGAGGAGCGACTGCTGCTTTCAGTGTTCTCTCCTGTGATCACAAGCTGTCCTTCTTCCAAGCCTCCTGAAACGATCTCAGTATAAGAATTATCCGTGACTCCCTTCCGGATGAACACCATTTTGAGCTGACCGTTTTCGTCCTCGATCCAGACTCGCGCAAAATCTTGCATTTGTCTCCCTGACATGCCAAAACCTCTCATTCCGGATTGGCGTTGTCCAAATCCTGCTCTCTGAGATCCTTGCTGCTGGGAGCCTTCCTTCTGGCCGGGCTGCCTCTCCGGGTCTGTTCCTTCTCTCCTCGTGCCTCTTTCCTCTCTCATTCTTGTCATGAGGTCCGTCATTTCTTCCTGGCTCAGGTTGGGAGTGAAACGGAGGGCCGCATTCGTGATGCGCAGAGCATTCCTTGCTTCTCCAGTCACGATCGAGACGGTCGCGGTCATCCCGGGTCTGAGTTTCAACTCCGGATTGTCGACTTCGACGATAGTGGTGTAGGTGACAACGTTCTGGACGATCTCAGGGGCATACCGAACCTGCTTGACCATTCCTCTGAAATTATCATCCGGAAAGGCATCGACAGTGAACCTGACTTTCTGGTCCTCTTTGACCTTTCCGATATCCGCTTCATCCACGCTGCATTCCACCTGCATCTTGGCCAAATCGTTGGCGATCTGGAAAAGGACCGGAGCCTGGAAGCTGGCAGCTACTGTCTGGCCGACGTTGATGTTCCGGTTGATAACCACTCCGTCGATCGGTGATTTAATAATGGTGTACGTCAGGTTGACCTTGCTCGTCTCAAGTTGGGATTTGGCCTGCTCCAGCCTTGCCTCTGCGGATTGGATGTCGGCCTTGGCGCCGTAATAATTGGTCTCGCTTGACTCCTTATCTTCAAAAGACATCAAATCCTTTTCAAAGAGACTCAGGGCGCGTTCATATTTTTTCTTGAGATTGTCGTAGGTGACCTTGGATTTTTCCAGGCCAGCGACAGCGCTTTGATAGTTGGCTTTATCCTGGTTCACTCGGCTTAATAATTGGGACTGTTCCAGTTGAGCGATAACCTGTCCCGCTTTAACCTGGGAATTGAAATCCACATAGATCTCTTCAATCTCTCCAGAGACCTGGCTTCCCACGTCAACGATGGTCACCGGGTTCACCGTTCCTGTGGTGACCACGAGGGCTTCGATGTTGCCCCTGTCAACCGCTTCCTTTTTGTATTTTGCGTTACTGCCGTTGCCGCTGTTGAAGACAGTCAGCCCGAGAACAATCCCTGTGACTGTGAGGGCGACAACTATAACGGCAATGATGATTATCTTTTTTTTCATTTTTAATCTCCTTTATCTTGGTCCGCGCCTTTTGGAATGGTTTCCGTCGTCTTTTTTATCTTTTCTACGCTTATCCGAGTGTTCTTTTCTTCTATCCACATCTTTTTTCCTTTGAGAGACATACTTCTGGATCATGGCATCGAATTTCTGGGCTTGTTCCTCAGTCAGAACGCTTTTGATCTCGCTTTTGAGCTGAGACCTCATGTTCGCAAGACTCGTGTTGATATCGCTTCTCAGCTTTTTAAATCTTTCCTCGTTGTTCCTGAATACTTCTTTGATTTTTTCCTGCTGCTCAGGAGTCAGGCTTAACTCCACAGCCATGTCTTCCATGGATGGAAAACGGACTGAGCTTCTTCTCTTATCCCTCTTCTCGAATTTTTTATAAATCAGGTTCTTTTCCAGGAGCATTCCTCCCAGGACCCCGGCCGCAAAGACCACGATCAGAGACAACGCTATCCAGAATTTATAGTGGTTTTTCATGGCTGATATCTCCTTGTGCCATTATTGGAGCCGTTGTTGTTTTCCTCTGCGGTAAAAATAAGCTCCATGTTTTTGTCTACAAAGCTTTCTCTGTCTAACAACGCGCTCGTCTCTTCGAGCGGATCGAGATCACGGAGAAGAGCTTCTGATTGGCTGAGTTCTGCTCCTTCCTGAGGCGAGAGAAGGAGGATAGCGGCTCCGAACAGGAGGATCAAAACAAGAGAAACAGGAATGGTCCTGATGCCCCACTGCTTCCACATTGTCCACGGCTCGGATGCTTTCCTCTGTTTCAACTTGGCTTTCAGGCGTTCCTCAAAATAGGGTTTGGGCTCTGGAAAATCTTTTTCTTTTAATGCATTGAGGATGACCTTGTATTCTTCTTGAGTCGCGGAACAGAGAGGGCACTTCTGCAAATGCTCATCGAGTTCCTTTTTCTCGTGAGATGTTATACGCCCATCCAAAGCGCGGAGTATCGATTTCTCGAATTTCTTACAATCCATGATTACCTCCTTTTTGGCTTAAGAAAGGCGCCAGTTTTTTCCGGAGCAGTTTCCTGGCTCTGTGAAGGCGTGAATCCACAGTCCCAGGAGAAATTTTCAGGATTCTGGAAACCTCTTCATAGGAAAACCCCTGAATGTCTCTCAAAGACAGGATGACCTGGTGCTTTTCGGGAAGAGTCTGGATCGTCTCATGGACGACCTTTCTTCTCAGTTCTTCAGTGAATTCCTTTTCCTTTTTCATCGTGTTGTCTTCCTGGAGGATCGAACTTTCCTTGATCTCATCGAAAGGCAGTCTTTTCACCCGTCCTGATTTTCTCAGAAAATCCCGAACATGGTTGATCGTTATTCTGTAGAGCCAGGTTCCGAATCCGGACCTGAGCTGGAATCTCGGGAGGGCATAGTAGGCCTTGATGAATGCCTCCTGAGCCAGGTCGTCGGCTGTATCCCGGTCGCGCGTTAAACTGAAAGCCAAATTAAACACCTTTATTCTGTATTTTTTCACCAGTGAGGCGAAGGCTTCTTCGTCGCCTTCCTTGCTCAACCGAACCAGTTCTTTCTCTTCCATACGGCTTCCGCATCTCTTTGCCTCCGTGCACTCTTTAGACGGAGGAAAGAGAAAAATCTTCCGTCTTACCTGACGAACAGAGAAACAATTCTCTTTGTTTCCTATTGTAAAGCATAGACTGCGATTCATAAAGGACTATCTGCTCTTGGAGAGAGAAGGAAACTCAAAGAATAGAAAAATAGTATTCTGTCTTAAAAAAATATTATCTTAGCTTCTTAAAAAAATGTGTTATTTCTTCTTTGCGGTCCATTCGCGGGAGCCGAAGTCGCCCATCTGGACTGTACCGGACATCGTGTCCCCTTCGACCTTTCCCTTGTAAGTGATCGTCATATCCCCTCTTTGGGTTGTAAAATTGAAGGACCATTCGATCTCGTTTCCTTTGATCGTGCCTTCCCCGGTCATTTCATCTCCTCGAAAGCCTTGCATAGTCACTGTGATCTTTTCGCCGTCCTGCTCGAAGTGGGCATCCCGGGTCATCGGTCCCTGTCGACCCTCCGAAGTGATCTCCCAGTCTCCGGATACGTCCACTCCCAGAGCTCCAAGGGAAACCACAAAAAAGGCAAGAGCGCATAGAACGATCAGTGATTTTGTCTTGGTCATGTTTTTCTCCTTTCTCTATGTATTATCATTTATGACTTAGAGGCATACACATCGATTTTTCTTTGATTATTTACATCACTATTTAGACGGAAAGACTGGATGAATCTTCCGTAGTGAAAAATATTATTTTTGGATCTATCCTTCTGTTTTGAACCGCGTCAATCAAAGGCAGGACACACGGGTTAACAATATTTTTTATTAAAAGAAATGGAATAAAACCTGATTATTTCTTACAATATTGTCGGTATTCATACATTTTTGTAGGATTTTTTCAAGGCGTCGAATGTATAACTCAATTGATATCAACGATTTACATGCTGGCACGTTTATTGCAATAAAATTTGCCTCATGATTCGAAAGGAGGCTAAAATGAATATGAGAAAAACAGTTTCGCTCGTTGGATCACTGCTGATCCTGGGATTAGGCTTTGTCTTTGCCCAAGAGCAGCAAGAGCAGTCAAAGACGCAAGAGCGCAAAGAGGTCCAAAATGAAGTCCAGGCTCAAGTTCAGATACAACCAAAGGAACGGGTCAGGACTCGTCTGATGTTTGTGGATGAGAACAATGACGGAATCAGTGATTTTGCCCGGGACCATGATAACGACGGCATTCCCAACTGCCAGGATCCGGATTGGACACCTCCGGAGGACGGAAGCGGGTACATGTTCAGACACAAGAATGCCTCTGCTGAGAACAAATTCGAGTACAGGAACAAGTTTTACAGCGGAAAAGGCTGGAACAAGGCGTCCTTCAGGCATAGCTATTCTTACATGACAAGGGGTGCTCGAGGCGGATCCGACTCCAGAGGAAAAGCCCAAAAACGAGGAGGACGCTAAACTGTGAAGAGAGGACTTCCTCTCTCAGGACTCAGAGGGAAAAGGAGAGGACCTCCTTTTCCCTCTTTTCGTAAGGAGGAACAGTGAGAAGAACCATCGCGCTCTTTTTTGTGCTGACTGCGGTGAGCTTGCCTCTGACAGCGGACACGTTTTCGTTCGCATTCTTTCAATACAGGACGGATAATGTTTTTCAGAACGCATACCCTGAAAATGATCAGTTGTCTTCACTCAATTTTTATCTGGATAAAGATTTTTCGAAGATATCACTCTTTGCGGAGGGAAACTATGTCTATGCCCATCAACATCCCAACCTTTCCTACTCTTACCTGGATGTCGGATTGGATTATCTTTATCCCGCCAGCGAAAAGTCAGCTTTTTATTTTGCTCTCATAGGCCAGGGGATGTTCTACAGGCCTGATTACGAAGATTTCAATTATCTGTCTTTTAATTTCCTGGGTGCCTTCAAGGCCTATCTCAGCCCGACCTCGATATTTAAGACGAATTATATCCTGGAATACAAGCATTACGGGAATTCGTTGTTTAATTTTATCAGCCATTCTCTGGATGCTTCTTTTGACGCTTACTTCCAGACGAGGACCACGATCAAAGCCGAGTTGAGCTGGGGATATAAATATTATCTCAACTCCGAGGCATCAGAGGAAGTGCCTATCGAGGAAGAGCACGGATTCCGCGGAGGACGAAGGGATATCATCATTTATCCTTCCACTGCGGATGAGGACCAGGCCATCCAGATCTGTGCTGTGAAAGGCCTGATTGCTCAGGGAATAGGCAGCCGAGTTGGTTTCAATATCTCAGGAATGAAACAGTGGACTCTTTCAGGTGAAAATCCATTCTCTTCTGCGTTGGAATTTTATATGGTGGAGAATCCTTCCTATGACAGGTTTTCCTGGCAGGGATACCAGATCGGCAGTGAGCTCACCGTGCTGGTTCCCTGGAATATCGAACTCAAAATGAGTTATACTAAGTCTGAGAAAGAATTCCCCGGGATCGAGAGCCTGGACCTGGAAGGGAATCCGTTGGGCGTGACACGACAGGATACAAGAGAACAGTTCGAGGCCAGATTGGAAAAGAATTTTTCCAGGATTTCGCTATTCCTCTCTTACATCACCATCGATAACCAGTCCAATGACCCCCTCTTTGACTGGCAGGGGAATTTCCTCTCATTGGGCGTGGAATGGAATGTGTTCTTTGGAGTAAAGAAATGAGGAAAGGCTTTTGTGTTATTCTGCTGGGCCTGTTAGTGTTCCAGAGCGCAGTCTTTTGTCAGACGACCGGTCACTTCTACAATGTGGATACAGAGAAAAAGATCTATGGAACAATCCAAAGGATTATTATGGAGCCGCGTTATAAAGATGCCTCTCCTTTCTTGATCGTTGTGATAGAGGAGAAAAAAACAAAAGAGATGTATAATGTGGAGATTAGCCCGGTACGGTTTTTCACTCATGATTTCCACAAAGGGGAGGAGCTGGAAGTCACAGGATCACAGTATTCTACAGATGGACAGAAGAATATCATTGCTCGTCAGATTCGATACCGCGGAGAGATTATCATGCTCAGGGATAAAAAAGGCTTTCCAGCCTGGAGAGGCGGCGAGATGAAACAAAGAAAGAGAAGAAAAGGCAAACGGTTTTGAGGGGCAGGAATTTTCTTCTCTTTTTTTACCTTCCGTTTCTTGGGATACTGGTTATTTTTTTTGTCCTTTCATCCTTGAACCGAACCTACATCAAGAACAAAACAGAGGATTTAGTCAAAGAGCAGCTCCAGGCTGCGGCAGAGATTTTTGCTGCCAACATCTCCCATTTCTTAAGAGAGGACTATTCTGTGAATGAGATCTTCGAGTCCTACTCCGGGAAGGAAGACATCTATTACATAGCTCTGCTGGACGAGGAGAAAAACATTCTGGGCTGGAGTACCCGGTTTGAGGGATACCTTCCTCTCTCTCTCCAGGCTGCAGAAGATGAGGAGTCCTGGGTCATCGACTCTCCAGCGGGCAAGATATTCAATTTATTTTCTCCTTTTTCCCCTGAAGAAGGTAAAATCTATTTCCTTTATATTGGGTATTCTTTGGAAAACCTGGAAGAGATGATTGCCTATTCACGGAGGAATTTTTTCTTGATTTTCGGCCTGATTTCCATCATCGGCATTGTTTTCTTTTTAGGACTTTATCAACTTCAGCGGCATTATATTGAGAAGAAAAAAGAAGCAGAGGACGAAAAAAGGGAAAAGGAGAGATACAGAGAGATTTCTGCTTTCACTTCGGGTGTCGCCCATGAGATCAAGAATCCTTTGAACAGCCTTTCTCTTCTTTTCGAGCTGCTTGATAAAAAAGTTCCCCGGGAGCTGCAGAATGATGTCGAGTTAGGGAAGGAAGAAATTCAGAAAGTTTCCGGGATTATCGATCAATTCTCGATCAGTTTAAAGCCTTTGAGTTTGAAAAAAGAGAAGTTTCCTCTGGCTGAAATGGTTTCGGAGGTACGGGATTCTCTTTTGAAAGAATTCAGCACGGATCAAGTGGAAATCCATTATTCCGAATCCTCATCCATCTTACTCAATGCAGATAAAGGGTTGATGAAACAGGCTCTTTTAAACCTTTTAAGGAACTCACTGGAGGCCAGCGAGGAAGGAAGGATTTCAATCCACGTACGGAAGAGAAAGAAAAAAGTAGAGATGAAAATAGATGATTCGGGGCGGGGGATTCCAGAAGAAGATCATGATCGGATTTTCGAGCCGTTCTTCTCCACGAAAAAAAAGGGAATGGGAATCGGGCTTTATCTGACTAAAAAGATCATCGAAACCCATGAAGGGGAGATAGCGGTTCAGAGTCAAACAGGACAGGGAACGACTTTTTTCATCCAGATTCCAGGAGGATGAGATGAGCAAGGCTAACATTCTGGTCGTCGAAGACGACCCTCTTCAGAGAAGATTGATCTGCGAGAACCTCGAGCAGCAAGACTATACTGTTTTTGAGTCATCTTCCGGCCAGGAGGCGATTGATATTATCGCCCTTCATCCTGTGGACATTGCCGTTGTGGATTTCAAGCTGGACGGAGAGACAGGAATCGATGTGATCCAGGATATCTTGGAGAAGAATCCTCTTGTGACTCCCATCATGGTCACTGCTTTTGCCAACGTTGAGAATGCCGTTGAAGCCATTAAAAAAGGAGCCTATGATTACATCGTCAAACCGATTGATTTTAAGAAGTTTCTCCTGGTTATTGGTCGGGCGCTGGAACGGCAGAAGCTGAAGAAAGAGGTCTCCACACTCCAGGATTCACTGAAGGAGAAATTCAGTGCCAAAAACTTCGTTTTCAACTCATCCAGGATGGAAGAAGTCGCTCTTCTGGTTTCGAAATCATCGAAGAGCGATGCCACAGTACTGATTTCAGGCGAGACCGGAACAGGAAAAGATTTTGTGGCCCGCACAATTCATTATTCCTCGAAGAGAAAAAAAGAGCTGTATCTGGCTATCAACATCCCCTCCTTGCCCGAGACCCTGATCGAGAGTGAGCTGTTCGGGGCGGAAAAGGGCTCCTTCACCGGAGCCTACGAGCGGAAAATAGGTAAATTTGAAGCGGCCTCGGGCGGAACTCTTTTTCTGGATGAAATCGGTGACCTGCCCTTGCAGCTCCAGGTCAAACTCCTGCGCTTTCTCCAGGAGAAAGAGTTTTACCGGCTGGGCTCTTCCAAGCCGTTGAAGTCTGATGTGAGGATCATTGCCGCCACGAACAAGGATCTGGACACGTTGATGAAAGAGGATAAATTCAGGCCCGACCTGTATTACCGGTTGAACGTGATCCAGATTCACGTCCCTCCTCTGCGAGAAAGAAAGGAGGATGTGTCTTCTCTTGTTGACAATTTCACCCGGAAATACAGCGAGAGAGAGGGGAAAAAGATCGAGGGAATCTCAGCCGAAGCAATGAACGCTCTTATCAACTATTCTTTCCCTGGAAACATCAGAGAATTGGAGAACATCATTGAGAGAGCCGTTGTTTTTTGTGAGGGGCAGACGATAACCTCTTCCGATTTACCTGTGTTCTTAAAAGAGAAGCAAGAAGAAGAGTTCGTTCAAGAAGGGGCGTCTTTGAAGGAGAAAGTCAAGAATTTGGAAGCCAAGGAAATAAAAAAAGCACTTTTAGAGAACGGTTCTGTGAAGAGCAAGGCTGCGCGCGCCCTGGGGATCACGGAGAGGATATTGAGTTATAAGATGAAAGTTTACAGTATTTCTTCTGGTAAAAAAGAGTAGTCACCCGAATTTTTCCTTTTCCTTGACATTCCTTTTTGACTTTAATTTAATATATCCTCCAAAGAAGGGAAATATTTTATGTTTGTTTGGATCTTCCACCGCGTGAGCGGCCTCCTGTTGATTCTCCTCCTGGGCGTGAAGTTTCTCACGTCATTTTTCTTGATGACAAAGGAGCAGAAGCCGGATTGGGCTCTGGTTCTTCACACTAATCCTTTGACTGACACTCTCCTGATCATCTTGATCGTTTTCCATGCACTTTACGGCTTGAGGACGGTCATCATCGACCTGGGGGTGAAGAAGGAAAAGCTGCTTTTCTGGGTTTTCACTCTCCTCAGCGTTATCTTGAGTGTCCTGCTGCTCATCGTGTACTTCACCAGGAACTACTGAATGTTAAGTCAGGATATCCTTGTTGTTGGGGGTGGATTGGCCGGGTTGGCTGCCGCACTCGCCAGTGATCCCCAACTCAAAGTCGCTGTCATATCCAAAGTCCATCCGCTCCGCTCGCATTCCGTTGCCGCCCAGGGAGGGATCAATGCAGCTCTGGGAAACAGCCCTGATGGTCAGGATGATACCTGGGAGAAGCATGCTTTCGACACCATCAAGGGAAGCGATTATTTGGCCGACCAGGATATCGCCGAGCTGATGTGCGAGAAGGCGATTTCGACCATCTACGAACTGGAGCATCTGGGTGTTCCGTTCAGCCGCTTTCCGGGTGGGGTCATCGCCCAGAGGCCGTTTGGGGGGGCAGGATTCCCTCGAACCTGCTATGCGGCGGACAGGACCGGCCTGGTCATCCTCCACACTCTTTTCGAGCAATCCGTCCGGAGGAAGGTCAAGTTTTTTAACGAATGGCTGGTGACCAAACTCGCTGTCAAAGATGGAAAGTGTCTGGGAGTTGTGGTTTATGATCTGGCGACAGGGGATATCTTTCCCATAAAAGCCCGTGCTGTTATTTTCGCCACAGGAGGATACGGGAGAGTCTATTTGAGGACAACGAACGCTTTCATCAACCACGGAAGCGGCATCGGGATTGCCTACAGAGCCGGTGTTCCTCTGAAAGACATGGAATTTGTTCAGTTCCATCCCACCTCTCTGTACGACACGAACATTCTGATCACGGAGGGCGCGCGTGGCGAAGGCGGCTATCTGGTGAACAATAAGGGGAAAAGGTTTATGGAGGATTATGCTCCTTCTGCGATGGAGCTGGCGCCCCGGGATATTGTCGCCCGCGCTATCCAGACAGAGATTGAAAAAGGAAATGGGTTTGAAGACCAGTACGTCCATCTGGATCTGCGGCATCTCGAGGAGAAAAAGATCAAGAAGAGACTTCCTGGTATCAGAGAGATTTGCATCAATTTTGCCGGGATCGATCCCATAGATGCGCCAATTCCCATCCAGCCGGCGCAGCATTATTCGATGGGAGGAATCGACGTCAACGCCCAGTGCGCCTCGGTCGTGGAAGGTTTTTACGCGGCCGGGGAATGCGCCTGTATGAGCATTCATGGGGCGAACCGTCTTGGTGGCAACTCGCTGCTGGATACTGTGGTGTTTGGCAAGACCGCTGGAGAAGAGGCTTCGCACGCCGTCAAAGGAGGCAAAGGGTCGAAGGATGCGGAAAGGTTCCTCCTGGATGAAGCTTTAGAAGTGAAAAAGAAGATCGAGGAGTGGGGAAAGAAAGATTCAGGAGAAAAGGTTCACCGTCTGTTGAACAGGCTAAAGGTGATCATGAGCGAAAAGGTCGACATGTTCAGGAATAAGAAAGATTTATCCGCAGCCCTGGATGAGATCTCAGAGTTGAGGGGAGATTATGGAAGAGTTCTTATTTCCGGAAAGTGCCTCCGCTACAGCCAGGAACTCGTGAATATCATCGAGTTTGATTCCATGCTGGACCTTGCCGAGGTCATCACGTTGGGGGCGTTGAACAGAGAAGAGACCAGAGGCTCCCATTTCCGTGAGGATTTCCAAGACCGGAATGATAAGGACTGGCTCAAGCACACACTGGTCACGTTGAAAGACGGAAAACCTCACATAAATTTTAAAGAGGTTAACATCACCAAATACGAGCCAAAAGCCAGGAAATACTGAGATGGAATACGTTTTCAGGATTTTGCGATGCGACCCGATGAAGGATGAGCACCCCTATTTCCAGGATTTTTCTTACGAGACCGAAGAGAAAAAATCGATGTTGGAAGCATTGATGGACATCCGGAATGAACAAGACTGTACACTTGCTTTCCGTTACAGCTGCCGGGAGGCCATCTGCGGGTCATGCGGTATGGTGATCAACGGGAAATTCGATCTGGCCTGCCGGACCATGGTGGATTCCTTGAAATCTTCGGTCATCGTCATCGAACCTCTTCCCAATCTGGAAATCCAAAAGGATCTGGCTGTGGATATGGAGCCCTTTTTTGAGGCTGTCCGCAGAATCGAACCGTATCTGTTTTCCGAAGGGAAAATACCGGAGAAGGGTCACCGGATCGAAGACAGAGAAATGGATAAGATTTTTCAGTATGTCAACTGCATCCTGTGTGGGTGCTGTTACAGCGCCTGCCCGGTGGTCGCACGGGATGAGAGATGCCTGGGACCCGCAGCTTTGGCCAAGCTCTTTCGGTTTGTCAAGGATCCGAGGGATAAAAGACCTTTTTCTAACTGGTCCAGAGTCAACACAGAAACGGGGCTGTGGGGGTGTGACACGGTGTTCAAATGCAACGAGGTCTGTCCTAAAGATGTCCGGCCAGCGGATGGCATCGAAGCATTGAGAAGAAAGCTGGTTGTCGAAAAGATCAAACGGATTTTTAGGAAAGAAAGATGAGAATCAAGCATTCTCTGTTCACGCGCCGCCAATTTTTAAACGGACTTCTCGGTGGATGGCTGGGCGCCTTAGCGGTCTCTCTGCTGTATCCTGTCTTTAAGTTTGTCTTCCCGCCTACGAGGGAGCCGGACCAGGTTACACTGCCCTTTTCGGATTTCAAGGATATGAAGCCGAATACAGTTGAAAATTTTCCCTGGGGAAGCAAACCGGGGCTAATCAAAAAAAACGATGACGGTTCGTATACGGCCTTTGTCGGCGTCTGCACACATCTGGACTGCAATGTCACTTATCTCCCCGAGCAGAGAAAATTTTTCTGTGCCTGCCATGATGGCTGGTACGATCAGGACGGCATTCATATCGGCGGGCCTCCTCCCCGTCCCCTCCGCCGGCTGAACTTATCAATCGAAGGAGAAGACCTGGTTATTAAAAGAGAAGGAGTGGAATGAAAGAACAAGGCATGAAAAAAGGATTCCGCTCCTGGCTTGATGAGCGCTCGGGATTATCAACGATCTTCCGGTTCATGAGCGAGAAGACAGTCCCGCAGCACAGGCATTCTATCTGGTATTACACCGGAAGCGCCATACTGCTCTTTTTTGCTATCCAGGTCATCACGGGATTCATGCTGGTTTTCTACTACAATCCAACGCTTGAAGGGGCCAATCAAAGCGTAGCGCGGATCATGACCGAGGTTCCTCTGGGCTGGATCATCCGGTCTGTTCACAGCTGGTGCTCTTCCTTCATGATCGCTCTTGTTTTCATCCATCTGCTCAGCATCTGGATCACAAAGGCTTATCGAAAGCCGCGGGAATTGACCTGGATGAGCGGAGTTTTTCTTCTCTTTGTCTCTCTGGCCTTCGGTTTCACAGGCTATCTTCTGCCGTGGGATGACCTCTCACTTTCGGCCACCAAAGTGGGAACAGATATTCCTCGCTCGATTCCTGGAGTGGGAGTCTGGGTGACGAAACTTCTTCGCGGCGGCGAGGACGTCACAGGGGACACGCTGACGCGCTTTTTTGGTTTTCATGTCTCCATCCTTCCTGTTTTTCTGCTGGCGATTCTTGCCGTGCACGTCTATCTTATCCAGAAACAGGGAATGAGCACCCCCCTAGCCGAAGAGAAAAAGGGTGAGAAGATGAAAGAACTCCCGTTCTGGCCGAATTTCGTCTACCGGGAGATGGTTGTGTGGTTGATTCTCACAGGTATCCTCTTCTCGGTGGCTATCTTTTTCCCCCCTTCCCTGCATAAAGCGGCGGATCTTATGGCCCCCGCGCCAGAAGGGATCAGGCCTGAATGGTATTTTCTTTTCCTCTTCCAGATGTTAAAAATCTTCCCGGCGAAGATTCTTTTTATCAACGGCGATACACTCGTTGTCCTCTTGATGCTGCTGGGCATTGTTGCCTTCTTTTTTCTCCCTCTGATCGATAACAGACCTGAGGAAAGAAAAGGAAAGTTTATTACCGTTATCGCTTTTCTATTCATCGTTTATGCCGCGGCAATGACGGTTTGGAGCCTTCTCTGATGATCAAGAAATACAGATCGATCGCATTGCTTCTGATGCTTATTTCTCTTCACTCGTTTGTCCTCACGGGGACCGGTTTCGCTCAGCAGGTCATACAGGAAGAAAAAAGCGGAATCACTCAAGAAGAAGAAAGCCAGGACAAGATCACGCCCGGCGCCCAGAATATCAAAGAATCCATAGGAATCTTTGTGTTTGTGGTCTGGATGTGGGTGGCGATATTCGTCTTGATCTATATCATGAGGCTCAAGATCAAGGAAGTGGACAGGCTCTTCGAGATCCGGTATTTATCCGAAAAGAAAAAATAATCCCCTCCAATATGTGAAAATTCCCCCTTCTCTTTCGTCATTTTTTTAGGTGGTTCTCTTCTATTCCCGTGTATTTCACTCACACACTATGGAAGAAAAACTTTTAGGTTTGCTGGTTGCAGCACAAAGACAATCCTATGAGAAGGAAAAACACAGCCTTGCGCAAAAATAAAGGACACAGAGAGAGACTCAAAGAGAAATTTCTTAAAGGGGGACTTGCGGGATTCCTGGATTATGAGATTATCGAGCTCCTCCTGACGCTGGGAACTCCCCGCAAGGACTGCAAACAACAGGCTAGGGAGGCCTTAAAGAAATTCCGCTCTTTGCGAGGAGTGCTGGGGGCTTCAATTGACGAGCTCCAGGAAGTCAAAGGGATCGGTCCTCATAATGTTTTCGGTCTGAAGCTCATTCAGGAGGTTTCCCGCCGTTTTCTCAGGGATAAAATGATGAGCAGGCCTTACTGCCATTCTTCGAAAGAAGTATTCGATTATCTGTATCATGCTCTCAGGGACAGGAAGAAGGAGATATTCAAGGTGATGTTCCTGGACGCGAAGAACCATATTCTGGAGGAGAAGACCGTGTTCGAGGGGACTGTGGATACCAGCGCTGTTTACCCAAGAGAAATCGTGAAGGAAGCCCTGAGATGCGATGCGTCATCCCTGATTTTTATCCACAACCATCCCTCGGGAGATCCAGAGCCGTCTGCCAGCGATAGAGAGATCACGAGGGAGCTTGTGTTTGCGGCAAACGTCATGCAGCTGAAGGTTTTGGACCACATCATTATCGGAAACAATCGATATTTCAGTTTTGCCGATGAGGGCTTGCTCGAAGAATATGGTATAATGTTTCACGATTTCAACCGAAGAAATCATGCAAAGAGAAAGGAAGAGTACAAAGTCTTTCTCCAGAAATAAACCCACCAGAAGGAGGCCAGGATGCTTGACGACACTGAAATCGCTGCGAATGCGGAAATACAACCCATAGAGGAGATAGCGGGCAAGCTGGGACTTAAAACCGAATACTTAGAAAGATACGGTAGGTTCAAGGCAAAAGTCTCTCCGGAAGGAACCCAGAAAAAGAAAGAACACAGAGGAAAGCTGATCATGGTGACGGCCATGACTCCCACTCCGGCCGGAGAAGGAAAGACCACGACTTCTATCGGTTTGGCCGATGCCTTGAGTCAGATCGGGAAGAAGACGGTCGTGGCCTTGAGAGAACCGTCGCTCGGACCAGTATTCGGGATGAAAGGAGGAGCGACGGGTGGCGGATACGCTCAAGTTGCCCCAAGAGAGGAGATCAACCTTCATTTCACTGGGGATATTCATGCGATCACAGCCGCCCACAATCTCCTGGCGGCCATGGTGGACAACCGTCTTCATTTCGACGGGTCCTGCGGCCTGCTCGACTGCCGCAGAGTGACCTGGAAGCGAGTCATGGACATGGATGACCGCGTGCTGCGCGAAGTGGTCATCGGGATAGGCGGGCCTCTTCGGGGAATTGCACGGGAGACAGGCTTTGATATCACCGCAGCATCAGAGGTGATGGCTATCTTTTGCCTGGCTGTTGACCTCAAGGACCTCAAAGAAAGGCTGGGGAATATCGTTGTCGGCCAATCTCCGGATAAAAAACGTGTCTTTGCCCGGGAACTCAATGCGGAAGGTTCTATGGCCGCTCTGCTCAAGGATGCGCTCAGGGCCAACCTGGTCCAGACTCTGGAAGGAACTCCGGCGTTGATCCACGGTGGACCGTTTGCAAACATTGCTCACGGCACCAATTCTGTCATTGCCACCCGGATGGGTCTTCAACTGGCCGATTATGTGGTGACAGAATCAGGATTCGGGTCAGACCTCGGAGCAGAGAAATTTTTCGACATTGTCGTTCGAACAGGGCATATCCCTCCGCCTGATGCGTGTGTTTTAGTCGCCACACTCAGGGCTCTCAAGCTCCACGGAGGAGTCGAATTGAAAGATGTGGACAACGAAAACGTGGAGGCTGTGGAGCGGGGTTTTCCCAACCTCCAAAAGCATATGGAAAACATAAGCATTTTCGGCGTTCCTTTTGTGGTGGCCATCAACAGGTTCCCTTCAGATACTGAAGCAGAGATTGAGAAAGTCAAGGAGTTGTGTGGAAAGGAGAAGACTCGTGTGGCCTTGAGTGAAGTGTTTACCAAGGGGGGAAAGGGCGGAAAGGATTTGGCGCAGGAGGTCCTGCAGGCCATCGAGGAGGACGAAAACAGGTTCCAGCTTCTCTATCCTTCGGACATGCCGTTTATCGAGAAGATCGAGACCGTCGCTCAAAAGATTTATGGAGCATCCACGGTAGCTATGGAAGGAAAAACCAGACGAAAGATCGAGAGGCTTGAGAGGGCCGGTTTCGGCAATCTTCCTGTCTGTATCGCTAAAACACAGTACTCTCTCTCTGATGACGATGAAGCTTTGGGTAGGCCCGAGAATTTTACTCTGATCGTGACCGATGTCTCTCTCAGCTCCGGTGCGGGTTTTGTTGTGGTCTACTGCGGCGATGTCATGACCATGCCGGGACTGCCAAAGGTACCTTCAGCCGAGAAGATCGATGTCACTGAAGACGATAGGATAACCGGTCTGAGCTAGATCGGGAAAGTTCCCAATCGTTCAAGCCAGAGCTATGCGTTGGCTCTGGAATTAGATTTCAGATTGAAAGTATTTCTTTATCTTATTTTTTGCCCGCCCATTTGAGCTGCTGATCCATCAGGACCAACGGGTAGGATATCTTGACATCGGAAATCTTTCCGGATTCATCCTTGACCAGTGAGAGTTCGGGGACGACGAATGCGATAAAATCAGGATGCTGGATTTTCTGGCATCTTTCGATGACTTCATTTCTGAGAGCCGGATCGATTTTTATAGCATAAGTATTGACGAGTTTTTTCGCAGCTTCAAGATCACCTTCGGCTTTGATGCGCATGATCTCAGCCAGGAGCTCGCCGACTCCTTCGCGGAAAAGATCAAAATCTTTGACTCTCCTGTAAGCTTTTCCGCCTTTTCTGAAGGTCTCCACGGCCAGAGTCTTCTTTTCGAGGTAAGCCTGGATCAGGTGACCCGCCCTCATGTGGTCGTCCTCGATTCTATCTCCTGTCTTTATCCTCCTCAACATAGTCAGGTCGCCCATGGCCTCTAATATGTATCCGGTTCTGGCGGCGTCTTCATCGGGCAGGATTTGGAGCTCTATGAGCTTTGGGTCGAACAGGTTCCAGAGAGCCATCAGATCCGCTCTGGCCTCCTCCAGGGTGTTATAGTATTCCTGGAGGTAGAATGAGGGATCCTCTGTGAGTTTCGGGCTGACTTTTCCCGAGCCATGTCCGATCACCTCATGCATGGCAATGATCACGTTTATGGCGAGGCTACCGTATTTTTGAGCAAGCTCTTTTTCTTCCGCTGTCTCCAGGAATTCCTGGGATGTTTTTCCACCGGTCACCCCACGGGCATCCCGCATGACATTGTGGAGGAGAACGCTCTTGCTCCCGTAATTCTCTCGGATCTCCTGTTCGTTGGGCAGGTTGATTCCGGCCGGGATGCGGGGACCGGCATGACCTCCGGCATTGACCACATCGATGGAATTGGCCACGGGGATCTGTGTATGCGTCTTCTTGTATTCGTCTTTCCAGGGCGCGTTATTCTCGAAATACTGGGCGTTGGCCGCCAGGTCTTTCATCATCTGAGTGGTTTTTTGGTTGACATAGCTGATCACTCCCTCCCATTCTCCCTTCATGCCGCGCGAATCTTTGTAGTTTTCGATGAACCCGATGATAAAATCCACAGTCGAATCATCTTTCAGCCAGGAGATGTTGGCCTTCCGGAAGGAATCCGGGTCGCCCGTTTCGAAGTAGTCGATCATATGCTTAAGCGTAGTCTTCTGTTGTTCGCCGGCGTACGGGAGGGCAAGTCGGAGGTTTGCAATGACTTCGGAAAGCTCTTTGTGATAAAGGCCGGCAGGAAAATCTTGATTTCCGGTTCTCCAGACGAGCTCTTTCACTTTCCCGTTCTCTTTGGCGACTCTGGAATTCAGGGGATATTTTTCTTTGAATCCTTCGAGGTCTTTCAAGGTGACATTGGGCGCATAAAAATTATTCGCACTCGCGGTGAGGATGTCCTGGCCGGGTGGGGGTGTCTTAGCTGTGACAAGAGGCTCGAATTTAGGATCGAAGATGGTCTTTTCCAACCTTTTCAGCTTTTGCTCCAGGGTTTCGTTTTCTTTGAGGTCGAACTCGGCTCCGTTTTTCTGCGCGGCATGGGCAGCTAGGAGGAACTCATCAAAGGTGCAGGTTGGAACGAATTTTATCTTGGTGCGGGAGTTGTACTGGCAGTGATCTATCCAGAAAAGTTTGGTGTAAACGAGGATGGATTGGTAAATCTCTGGGTCTATTCCTTCCTTATGAGTCACGATCTCTTCCAGCATATCTTTGATTTCCAGCGCATGCCTGTGGCTCTGGTCGTAATCGATCCGTTCTCCGGCGATGACCGCTTGAGCGAGGTAATAGGCCAGGATCTTTTCGTTAAGGCTGAGTTGTTCAAAGCCATCCGCGTAGAGCTGGGCCACAGCAGTCGTGCTGACCTGTTCCAGGAACACGGGCCGGTCTTCTTTCGTTTCGATTTTTGATTTGCCGCAAAAGGTCAAAAGTGACACAAGCACAATACACAGGGCTGTGATTCGAAGGATTTTTTTCATCATTTTCCTCCTCGTTTGAGAGTATAAAGGTGATTACCAATTTTATCCTGGAATTTATCTTTAATCAACTCGACATTTCCAGGGAAAATGCGACAATTCGGTTTTAAAAACGGCAAGAGATTGGCGGCGGGTTTACACTCTCAATCAATTATGATAAAAAAGGGAAGTCTTTATATCAAATCCATTTTTAGAAAGGCTTGATCAATGTGTGAATTGCGGGATGTTTTCATTATCGGAGCCGTTCGAACGGCTACAGGGAACTTTTTAGGAACCCTTAAGGATTTCAAGGCAACAGAGTTGGGAGGCTTGGCCATCAAGGAGGCCGTGAAGCGAGCGGGAGTCAAGGGGGAAGATGTCGATGAGGTGATCATGGGAAACGTCGTCTCCGCAGGAATCGGCCAGGCTCCTGCCAAGCAGGCGGCGATGAAAGGCGGGATTCCCCACACGGTCAGCTGCTTTGCCGTGAACAAAGTCTGCGGCTCAGCCCTGAAAGCCGTGGCCCTGGCCGCCCAGGCCATCTGGCTTGAAGAGAAGGAGATTATCGTTGCCGGCGGGATGGAAAGCATGAGCCAGGCTCCCCGTCTTCTCTGGGGAACAAGGGAGGGTGTCAAGTTTGGAGACATGAAGATAAAAGATTCCATGGTCCTCGACGGGCTCTGGTGTGCCTTCGACGACCAGCACATGGGCATGACCGGGGAAGTCGTGGCCGAAAAATTCGGCGCCACTAGAGAGAAACAGGATGCATACGCCGCCAGCAGCCACCAGAAAGCCCTCCATGCTATCGAAAAAGGATATTTGAAGGAAGAGATCGTCCCTGTTGAAGTTCCTCAGAGAAAAGGAGATCCTGTGATTTTCGAGGTGGATGAAGGTCCTCGAAAGGATGCCACAATCGAGAAATTGTCCAAGCTCAGACCTGTTTTCAAGAAAGATGGGACAGTCACGGCCGGAAACGCGTCTAGTTTGAATGACGGAGGTGCGGCTGTGGTAATCGCCTCAGCGGATGCGGTGAAAGAGAAAAAGCTTCAACCTCTGGCCCGGATTCTGGGTTCGACGACGAACGGTGTCGAGCCCTCGATGGTGATGTATGCTCCCAAGGGTGCCATCGAGAAGTTGTTGGCCAATGTCGGCTGGAAGATCGAGGATGTCGATCTTTTCGAGATTAACGAAGCCTTTTCTTCTCAACTCGTAGTGTTGATGAAAGAGCTGGGCTTGGACAGGGAAAAAGTCAATGTCCATGGAGGAGCCGTGGCTTTGGGCCATCCGATCGGAGCCACGGGCGCGAGGATTTTAACCACCTTGATCTACGCTCTGAAGCACAGGGGAATGAAAAAAGGAGTGGCGGCTCTCTGTCTGGGTGGAGGAGATGCTGTGGCCATGGCTGTGGAATTGGTTTGAACAAGGAGGGATTATGGCAGTCAAAAAAATAGGAGTGGTTGGCGCCGGAACCATGGGAACGGGTATTGCCCAGGTTGCGGCCGCCTCCGGATTCGAAGTCGTCCTGAACGATACTGCTGAGGAGTTACTCCAGCGGTCGATGAAGGCAGTGGATAAAAGCCTGACAAAGCTCTCAGAAAAGGGGAAGATCGAAGAAGACAAGGATAAAATCCTCTCTCGGATAAAGACCTCCACACAGTTAGCTGACATCGGAGAAGTTGACTTTGTGGTGGAGGCTGTTTTCGAGGATTTTGAGGTGAAAAAGAAACTGCTCTTGGAGCTGGACAAGCTGCTCGATCCTGCAGTGATCATCACCAGCAACACGTCATCCATTTCCATAACGCGTTTGGCGGCTTTGACGAGCCGTGCGGAGAAATTCATGGGCATGCACTTCATGAATCCTGTGCCCTTGATGGCACTCGTGGAATTGATCAAAGGCATGGCCACCTCAAAGGAGACTTTCGAGGAGGTGAAATCCCTTACCGAAAAAATGGGGAAGGTTCCTGTGGAAGCCAATGATTTTCCAGGATTTATCTCCAACCGGATTCTGCTTCCGATGATCAACGAAGCGGTGTTTGCTTTGATGGAAGGAGTGGGCAGCGCGGAAGCTATCGATACGGTGATGAAGTTGGGCATGAACCATCCGATGGGCCCTCTGGCCCTGGCAGACTTGATCGGATTAGACGTTTGCCTCGACATCATAGAGGTGCTGCATGAGGGCTTCAGGGACCCGAAGTACAGACCCTGCCCTCTGCTGAGAAAGATGGTGGATGCGGGATACCTTGGCCGCAAAAGCGGAAAAGGATTTTATGATTACAGTCA
>SOIA01000058.1 GCA_004378665.1 Candidatus Aminicenantota bacterium | reverse complement strand
TGCCCAGAGTGATCTGGACATCGCCCCGTCTTTCGATGATGATATCTTTGATCTCCTCGACGGTCTTGAATTGATTGACGGTCCGGACCAGAAACTGGCTGTCCTTTTGCTTGAGAATCCCGGCAGAGAGATTGACGTTTTCCTGCGCCAGGCGATTGGCTACGGTGGTTATTGGGATGTTGAGAAGGCTGAGTTTCTGCTCGTTGATATCGATGTGGATCTCATCCTCCAGGCCGCCAGAGATCGAGCAGGCCGCAACTCCCTCGATACTTTCGAGGGCCTGTTTGACTTCTCTCTCAGCGATGTAGCGAATGTGTCCCAGATCAGTATCACCTGTCAGACCGAGCTTCATGATGGGTTCCTGGTTGGGATCGTACCTGAGGATGACCGGTTTGGTCGCTCCGATCGGAAGGCGGAGGAGGTCCAATTTCTCCCTGAGTTTCAGAGTAGCGAAATCCATATTGGTGTGCCAGGCGAACTCAACCATGACCTCGGAAAGCTCGGCGCGGGAGACCGAGGAGATGCGGATGACATTGTCCACGACTCCGCAGGTCTCTTCGATGGGCTTGGAGATGATGTTTTCGATCTCTGAAGGGGCCGTGCCAGGGTATTCTGTCTTGATGGTGAGGGTGGGATAGGAGATTTTGGGCAGCAGGTTCAGATTGAGCTTTGAATAAGCAATGAAACCGAAAATGACCGCAGCAACGGTGAACATAAAGATGGACACCGGACGATTGAGGGAAAACTTAACGATTTTCACTGGATCACATCAACTCTTTGACCATCTTTTAGGCTTTCGACTCCGACTATGACGATGACATCTCTTTCTTCCAGACCACTGGTCACTTCCACGTGGTCTTCCTCAGTCAGACCTAAAGTGATTTCGCGTTGGGACACTTGACCTCTATTCATTACAAAAACAAAAGTCTTATTCTGTTTATACAGGATAGCTTTTCGCGGGATGACCAGGATGTTCTCTTTCATCCCGATGATGATCCGGGCTTCCACGAACATCCCGGGCTTTAAGCGAAGAGAGTCGTCGAATACCTCGATTGTGACTTTGACCGTTCCTGTTTGGACGTCGATCCGGGGATTGATCAATTTGACATCCCCTTCGAAGACAGTCCCCTTGATCACTTCAGTCTTTACTTCTGCGGGCATTCCGATCTTCAGTTTGATAGCGTCGGATGTGGGGACGTACACACGGATCAACAGGGGGCTGAAATCCTCGATAGTGTAGACCTGCTGGTTGGTGTTGACGCGATCGCCCACTTCGATCAGACGTTCAGTGATGTAGCCTTCGGAGAGAGAGCGGATTTTGGTCCAGTTCAGTTGAAGTTGGAGATTTTTAAAGCTCTCCAGACGGCTCTGGTGATCGAGCTGTCGCTGTTTGTACTGCGCTTCCTGAGCCTGAAAATCCTGTTCGGAAATCATATCGCGCTTCTTCAACTCCTGGTTGCGGGTGTAGTTTTGTTCGGATTCTTCCAGGCTGAGCTTGGCCTGTTCCAGTTCGATCTTGGATTGTTCGTAGCTGATCTTGATTTCCGTGTCGTCAAGAAGAGCCAGGACATCGTTTTCTTTGACGTAGGCGCCTTCTTCTCTCACGATTTCCTTGACGTACGCAGAAAGGCGGGAGAAGATCTCGATTTTCCGTTCCGGCTCCACGATGCCGTTGAGGACGAGGTAGGAATTCAGGTTTGTCCGCTCAACCGGTCCCACGCTTACCGGAACAGCATCACCGCCGCCCTGGAATCGGGCAAGGATTTCAGGGATCTGGTCCTTGGGGATACGACCGGATTTGATGGCCTCTTTCACCTGGTCGGGAATATCGAGTTTATCCACATCGATGTCCTCAACGTTTTGAGGTTTGGATCCGGGTTTTTGACCGGGACTGTTTCGGTCACCGCTTTTCGAAGGGGCCTTTTTGGATTGCGGTTTTTCCTGTGGATCCATACTGCTTTCATGGCTGTTGTCCCCGGATTTCCCGCAGCTCACAGTCAATGCCAGGAACGCCGCCAGTATGATGATTAATGATTTTCTCATTTTACTCACCTTGATTACATTCACTTCATTTTCTTTGCCGAACGTTTTCTGTTTCCGGGTAGATTTTTCCGGCTACTCTCCGAACGACCTCGTTACCTCCGCTATGTTTTTAAATGCGGAGAAACGCACTTGAACCTGTTAATATATTTTGACGAAAAAATAAGGGATTTCTTCCATGATTTTTCGACAATTTCTATACAATTTATATGATATTCTATTCTGCCTCGAGACACAAGTTCTTCTCCGTTCAGACCATTCGGGAGAGAGAAGGC
>SOIA01000121.1 GCA_004378665.1 Candidatus Aminicenantota bacterium | reverse complement strand
TTTTTTATCGCATAACGCACCAATTGCGCGTTGTTCTTCATGCGCATTTTTTCCAGGATCCGGGCGCGGTACGTGCTGATCGTTTTGGGACTCAGGAACAGTTCCCTGGCGATTTCGTTCACGGTTTTCCCCGAAGCGATCATGCACATCACCTCGTATTCGCGAACAGAGAGAGTCTCATGAGGTGGTTTTTCTCCATCCTTCTCCAGAGCATAGGCCAGTTTCTCAGCCAGGGAAGAGGAGACGTATTTCCCTCCGCTCGACACTTTCCGCAGGGCTGTGAGCAATTCATCAGGAGCACTTTCTTTTGTCAGGTATCCAGACGCTCCCTCTTTGAGTGCCTGCACGGCGTATTGTTCTTCAGGATGCATGCTCAAGACGAGGACCACAAGCTTTGGCTTTTGTCTTTTTATATCTCTGAGGATATCCAGCCCGCTCCTTCCGGGCATGGAAATGTCCAGTAGAACAACATTAATATCTTTCTTGAATATTTTTTCTAATACTTCCTGCCCGTTGGAAGCCTCATCGACCACTTTCATACCTGGAGTCTCTTCGATGATTTCCTTTAAGCCTTTCCGGACGATCGGATGGTCATCCGCGATCAGAATTTTGATCATCGGCTGTCTCCTCGCTCGGGAAGAGGGATGGACACCATCACCGTAGTTCCCTTGTTCTGGACTCCTTTGATGGAGATTTCTCCGTCCAGCGAATGGACGCGTTCCTGAATCCCCATCAGCCCCAGAGATTTTGGATCCGAGATCTTTTCTTCGATGATTCCCCTGCCGTTGTCTTTGACTTTGAGCTCTAAGGTGTTGTCCTTCTTGGCCAGGCTCACCTTCACCTGTGATGCGCGGGCATGTCTGGTGATATTCGTGAGCGTTTCCTGGAAGATGCGGAATACAGCCGTGGAGCGGTCCTGGTCCAGTGTGATATCCTGAGAGCTTACGGACAGATCGCAGGAGATGCCTGTTCTTTTTTGGAACTCTTCCGCCTGCCATTCTACGGCGGCCAGAAGACCGATATCATCCAGTAAACCGGGCCTCAATTCCGCAGAGATTCGCTGCACCGTTTGAATCGTAGAGTCGATCAACGCAGACATCGCTTTCGTCTTCTTAAAAAGAGGGCTGTATTCTGCGGGCATTTTTTTATCCAGCCAGGATAAGTCCATTTTTATTGCGGTCAGCGCCTGTCCGAGTTCATCGTGGATCTCCCGGGCGACTGCCGTCCTCTCCTCTTCTCGAACAGATTGTATATGTGTGGCAAGATTCCGCAGTTGCTCTTTGGATTCTCTCAGGGCTTCTTCCGCCATCTTCTTTGCTGTGATGTCTCGCGCAATGCCCTGGACAGCAAAAGGTTTCCCGTCTTTATAGATAAGTGAACCTTCGGTCTCGACCCAGATATAACGACCATCTTTTCTCCTCAACTTGTATTCATCAGGCTTTTTTTGATAGCCGGAACGAATGATTTCTTGAAGGGATTTAATGGCTTGGGGCAGTTGGCTCTCATCGAGTAAAGAAGCGAAATTGAGCGCGAGCATTTCTTTTCTTTTGTAACCCAGCGATTTGAGAGCAGCTGCGTTCGCGTCGATAAATTGTCCGTTAAAATCATGTATATAGACGTAGGAGAGCGAACGATCAAACAGAGCATTGTATCTTTCTTCACTCTCTTTGAGCATGTTCCTGAGCTTATGTCGGTAGAGGGCCATCTCGATGGCTGTGAAGAGATCCTGGGCTTCGAAAGGTTTGATGATAAAGCCGAATGGTTCTGTGGCTTTAGCCCTTTTCAGCGTCTTTTTGTCGGAATACGCGGTGAGATAGACGACGGGAATATTGAAGCGAGAAAGTATCACTCCGGCCGCTTCGATCCCATCCATTTTCCCTTCCAGGACGATATCCATCAAGACTAAATCAGGTCCACGCGTTTCTGTTTTTTTGATGGACTCCTTGCCAGAACTGGCTATTCCTGCGACAGCGTATCCGGTCATCTCGAGTTTCATCTTTATGTCTTCGGCGACGATCCTCTCGTCCTCGACGATCAAAATCTTCTTTTTTTTCATTTTTCACTCAGGATTTGTGTGAATCCACCATCCCTTCCTCAGGTATTATGAGACCTGACTCGAAGCTGGCCGTCGGTCAAGAGAGTGACCGGACACAGCTTTTGTCAGTCGGTCGCACAGTGATTCTTTTCGGTGCTTATTCAAAGGACCGATATTTATCTCTTCCTTCTCCAAACCAACACTTTCCCGCTTCGCTTCTTCTTCCCTTCAATCTCGCTTAAGATAGCACAGGGCAAAGTTTTCTGTCAATTGAATGAGATTC
>SOIA01000271.1 GCA_004378665.1 Candidatus Aminicenantota bacterium | reverse complement strand
AAAAATGGACTTCGAACTCACCGAAGAGCAGATAATGTCTCGGGATATGGCTCGAAAATTCGCGGAAAAGGAAATTTTACCGACGCTCAAGGAACACGAACGCCAGGAAATATTTGACCCTGGGATTATAAAAAAAATGGCTTCACAAGGTCTTTTAGCCCCGCATATGCCCGAGGAGTACGGGGGAATGGGGCTTGATTATGTGACCTCAGCCATAATCTGGGAGTCACTCTGTTGGTCAAGCTTAGCTGTAACCCAAGCGGCAGTGAGTGGTCCTATCCAGCCAGGTACCAACCTTCTCGACGCTGGCACAGAAGAGCAGAAACAGAAATACCTTCCCCCAGTATGCAAGGGTGAATTAATCATGTCAGGAGCTGTTGTTGAGCCCAATGCTGGCAGCGATTCCTCCATGATTGAAACCACCGCTGTTCGCTCCGGTAATCATTGGGTCATCAATGGCACCAAAATCTTTATAACCAACGGTGAAATAGCAGATATCGTATTATTCATTGCTCAAACCGACAAAAGTAAAGGCCTTAAGGGTTTGACCAGCTTTATTGTCGAAAAAGGCACTCCGGGCTTTTCCAGTACACCTCAGAAAGGGAGAATAAGCTGGAGAGGTGGCAGTGAAGGCACTTTAAGTTTCAGCGATATGGAATTACCGCTGGAGAATCAGGTTGGCGAGATCGGAAGTGCATTGAGAGATGCCTTACGGGGTATTGATACGGCACGTTTATTTTTAGCTTCCGGTTGTGTCGGTTTGGCACAAAGCTGCCTCGACTCCTGTATTCAATACGCCAAGGAGCGTGTCCAGTTTGGAAAACCCATTGGCGGTCACCAGTTGATACAGGAAATAATTGCTGAAATGGCGACGAGAACCGAAGCCTCCAGATGGTTGACCTACCGTGCTGCAAACCTTAAGAGCCGTGATGTTCGCCATATAAAAGAGATGTCCTATGCCAAATATTTTGCTGCTGAGACTGCTCTCTGGGTTGCCTCACAAGCAGTTAAGATTCATGGTTCCTTTGGCACTTTCGATGATTATCCGGTAGGTCATCACTATCAAGATGCGATCACAGCAACAATACTCGGCGGCACAGCACAAATGCACCAGTTGACTATTGGGCAGCAACTTTTGGAAATGGCGGCTTTCAGGTAGCAGATAGATGCAATAATGTAGGAAATAAAGAATTGAAGGGAAAATTTCTAAACCATTCTGGAGAAAGTAGATATCATATCTAGCGTAGTCTAAAAAGAAACAAGTTTTTTAAACTGTGCAAAACGATTTTCGATTTCTTCAAGGGATAAAGATTTGAAACGGTTGATTCCAAAATCTTCGATGACAAAAGAGGCCAGAACACTGCCGAAAACAGCGGCCCTGCGGATTTCCTTCTCATCACTGAAGTCCTTTATTTTATCAAGATAACCCAGAAAACCACCAGCAAAACTGTCTCCGGCCCCGGTCGGATCGATGACCTCTTCACAGGGATGAGCCAGAATGCCAAAGACCAAATCCTTCCCTAACACCAGCGCCCCGTGTTCTCCCTTCTTGATGACGACAAGTGAAGGTCCTCCCTCCAGAATTTTCTTTCCGGCTTTTATCAGGTTTTTCTCGTCTGTCAACAGTCTGACCTCTTCGTCGTTGGCAAAATAGAAGTCGACCTTTTCCAGAACCTTCAACAGAGAGTCGCGCTTCTGGTTGATCCAGAGATTAATGGTGTCCATGGCGACAAGCTTTGGTTTCTCGACTTGATTCAGGATTTCATCCTGCTGGTCAGGATCGATGTTCGCCAGGAAGACTATCTCGCTTTTTCTGTATTCAGGAGGAAGCTGAGGCTTGAAATCTTCATAGACATTCGGCTCTGTTCTTATTGTTGTCCTCAGGTTAGGATCCTCACCATAGTGCCCTTCCCAGAAAAAAGACTTTCCCGGACGAACCTCCAATCCCTGAATATCGATTTTCCTCCTCTTTAGAAACTCAACCGTTTCCTCGGGGAAGTCTTCGCCCACGACACCCACGATCCCCGGCCGGGTGAAAAAACTCGCAGCCAAGGCACAATAGGTGCCTGATCCCCCGACGATCTTTTCTCTTCGGCCGAAGGGTGTCTCGATGGTGTCAAAAGCCAGCGAACCTACGATAATCAGACTCATGATGCTATTCACTCATACGATTGAGTATTAGATATTTGCCGCTGATGCCCCGAAACTTTTCTTTCTTAACCTTAACCATCCTCCACTGTGGATTCGGGTAATGATATATAACTAAAGGAATAACAAGTCAAGTGAGGGCCTCATTTATCTGGAAAAATCATCATATT
>SOIA01000118.1 GCA_004378665.1 Candidatus Aminicenantota bacterium | reverse complement strand
CTCAAACAACAACAGAGCCAGGGGAAACAAGACCACGGCAAAACCGAGCAACGCGAGGATATCCGTCCTCACCTGAGCAAAGGAATAATCCGCAAGAAGGACGCCCCTCAAGGCTCTCAATGCATAAGTTATCGGAAGAACGTGAGAAATTACCTGAAGAGACCCGGGCAGTATCGTGATCGGGTAATACACTCCACCCAATAGGTCGAATGAACTGGAAACGATCCAATTGACAGGATTTCCCCTTTTAAAAACCATCACAAAACAGGAAGAGATAATACCCAGGCTGCTGAAAGAGAGGATGGATAAAAAGAGTATTCCAAATATGAGCAGGGGGTGAGAGACGCTGAACGTGATGCCGAAGACGAACCTTCCGATCAAAAGATAGACCAGAATATTGAATGAGGAGTAGATGAAATTCCAGAGGGAGAGATAAACGACAATGGAAGAGGATCGGGTCGGGGTGATCAGCATGGCTTCCAGTGTTCCGAGCATCTGCTCCTGCCTGAGCGCGTTCGCGGAAGTGCCCAGGCCCACACCGAGAAAGGTTGAGAAAGCAATCCCGATCAGAACAAACGGAAAATAATCTCCTCCGTATTCTTGAAGGTGGGGGGCAGCGGCTTCCCCAAAAAGCTTTGCGATGAAGAAAAATGTCAACACGGAAAAGAATATCCCGATCAAGTTCATTAAAAATGCGGATTTGTAGCTTATCTCGGTTAAAAAATCTCTTCTTATGAACGCCGCCGCTTTTGTCAAAAACATTCAAGTATCCCTGCGATCAACCTTAGTAAAATATTCAAAAATATCTTCGATAGTGGCCTCGGGATCATCTATTTTTTTCTTTAATTCTGAGATCGTCCCGCTGGCTTTGATAACACCTCTGTCCATGATAGCTATCCTGTCCGCAAAACCCGCTGCTTCTCTCAGGACATGCGTCGTGAACACGACCGTCTTTTTTTCGTGGCCCACGATTCTCTCTCTTATGAATCGTCGAAGCTTCTCTGCACTGGTATGATCCAGGCTCTTGGTGGGCTCATCCATGAATAAGATCTTGGCATCGCTCAGAAGGCATCTCGCGACAGCCAGATGCTGCTTCATTCCGGTGGAGTATTCATTATATCTTGTGTCGATATAATCCCGCATGTCCAACAGCTCGACAAGAGGATCAATTCTTTTCCCCACTTCTTCCGGCCTCATGTTATAAAGAGCTCCAAAAAACTTGAGGTTCTGCCTTCCGGTGAGCCTCCAGTAAAAACTCCTCTCTTCCCCAGTCACCAATCCTATGGATCGTCTCACCTCTTCTCCGTTCTTCACAAGATCACAGCCATCCACAAAAGCCTCTCCTCTTGTCGGGAGGATCAACGTGCACAGCATCTTGATCAAAGTGGTCTTCCCAGCGCCATTCGGCCCAAGAAGAGCGAAAATCTCTCCCTGCTCTATCTCGAGAGTCACGCCCTCCACGGCTTTGACAACGGATTTTTTCTTCAACATTCGAGGGAAAAAATCGATTAAATTGGTCGAGGGAGTGAAATGCTTGGTCAGATCCTTTGTTGCTATAATAGAGGATTCACTCATGGATGGACACTCAAATTAAGAATACTTGATACCCAATTATCAGCATAACTCGAATCAATCTGCAGACAGGCAGGAAGCGTTTTTATGGATAGTATCGGCAAAAACATCGAATCCTGAACCCTGTCTGAGCCGTTAATCATTATTCCTGCCTACCTGAAAGCTTACCCTAAAGAAAAATTCATAGTCAAATATCCTTAACATTTTGCCTGAAAATTTCCTGATTGAACAGTCTCTCCCATCCAGATTCCCCTTCTTATTCTGCAACATTTGAAGTAATTTTTCTTTCCAGGTCGAAATAGAGGCTAATTTTACTAATTCCAGAAAAATCCCGCATCCGGATTCACGCGAAAATGATATTGAAATTATTTCTTTTCAATGATACATTTAAGGACAAGGTGGACGACGAAAAAAGGAAATATTCGCGGTCGAAGTGCGTGCTTCCCGCGGAACTCATCGATTCCGAGGGAAGAAGCATCGTCTCCGGGAGAGTCAAAGTCAAAGACTTCTCCCATGAAGGGCTAAAACTCAGCATAAGCTTCACCCAGCTCAAACCCGGATCATCCGTGGGTTTAAAAGTCTACCTCCCCGAGAAAAAAATAACCACCGTGTTATCCGGAGAAATCACCTGGAATAAATATGCCGGCAACAGGATGGAAATGGGTCTAAAGATAAAAGATATAGATGATGATGACAAGGTTGAGATCCTGAATTGGTTATTCCCCAAATGGGTCACGCTCGAGACCGG
>SOIA01000291.1 GCA_004378665.1 Candidatus Aminicenantota bacterium | reverse complement strand
ATTTTAGGGGGTGAATTTAGGGGTGATAAATCCGACTATTCCCGAAATGAAAGGAGGATATTCCTTGTTGTCTAAGAGTAGCCCTTCTCAGTACGTTTTTATTCCATGATTTCTGCCGGAAAGAGTCGAAACGCTTAATATCTCTCCAGATACCGGGTGGTGAAATAGTCATCTTTCACGTTGGGATTGAACTGGATTTCATTTATTTTCAGGATTGACTTTCTGTCGTTCTGTTTGTTGACCATGATCATATGTATCAACCTATATCTGTGGTTGACAGGGTCCAGCTCTCGAATCTCTTTGACTGAGAGTTCCTTGTGCAGCTCCCCGTCGAGGTCATAATAGACCGCGCCTCTTATGACAAAGTCCTTCTTGCCGATGTAGGCGATCCTCCTGGAAAAGCCGTTCTCGTCAGCTATGTCTTCATCCACCGGAACCATTTCTATCTCCCAGCAGAGTGTACCTTCCACCTCTTTATCGCTCAATACTTTGTATGTGAATTCATCCAGGATAGGAGGAGACATGTCTGCGTAGGAAAACTCCGAACCCATAAAGCTCTTGGCTCTTTCGGAACTGACAATCCGCCTCGTCTTCCTCAAAGCTGGCATGAAAAGCCACATATCATCATCCTTCGTCTCATAATCAAAGACCAAGAGTCCGGTCCCTTTCACATCGGGAGGGGCGAGGAAGCGCAGGAGCCTTTTCTCTGTGTCACCGTTATCGTAAAGCTTGGTTACCATCGCAATCTCTCTGACCCGCTCTCTTCCCTTGCCGTCGATAATTGTCATTGTGGACACAGCCTCAGAACCAGCAAGCTTTGTCACTTCAAAGGCTTTATCCATGATTTCTTTGGCAGTGAGTTCTACCTGGGCCGTAAGGCTTGAGCCGATAAAAAGAATCATTAATATCGCTGCCAAGAATTTGGATTTATTCATTGCACACTCCTTTGATCCTTTTCAGCTGCCTGGACATATTCTTAGTTCGCTCGAGTGTTTTAGGATTGAGCACGTCATCCGTCTTGATGATAACCATGAGCATCTCTGTCCCGCCGAAAAGTTCGTCTATCATCTCTGTGTTTATTCGTGATTCCAGATGAGAGGGAAGCATGGACTTCATCTCGGACTCTATCTCAGCTTTTGGGATCCGACTGGCAAAGAAGACAGAGGTCAGGATAAAGAACGGAATGATCATCCAGCGAAATTTTACAACGAGATCGGCCAATAATCTCATGGCTTCTTCCTGCTCTGCTTTTGTTTCATGGCCACAACGCCGTTAACACCGTTTAAGAACAGCGTGGCGATGGTCTCTGAAAACTCGTTGTAGTAGGCATCGTTAAATTTGACTTTAAAGACATTCCTCACGATAGGCTTGATCCTGAAGCTCATGAATACCATCGAGATCAAGCTTGGCCCGATCATACCGAGCAGGCGAGTGTCTTCAGGGTCTAAACCGAATCTCCTTATGAGACCGCTCATGATCCCGATCATCTGTGTGATCTTCTCGGCCTTGAGCGCGGCCAATTCAGGAAGATCGAGAGGAAGCTCGTTATAGGCCACTATCGCAAGCTCTGTGTTCCCCCGAAGAAAGTCAACTATATAATTTATCAGCACTCGGATGCTCTCCTCGCTCGATTTGCCTTCTTCTACCGCATCCCTTAGCATCTGGCAGTAGCGCTCGAAAAACTCTTCAAGAACAGCCTTCAGTATTCCCACTTTTCCCTTATAATAGTAGGAGATCATCGCGATATTGACATCCGACTCCTTGGCGATCTCCCGGACTCCGACCGAAGCAAATCCCTTCTGGGCAAACAGGGAAATCGCCGCCTCCAGAATCCTTTGTTTCGGTTCTCTATTATTTTTTGCTGACATCGTGTCCTCCTGCTCAAAAGGATATTTTCAATTCCGCAAACACCGAGCTCAGATGGTCCTCTACGAAATTAAAAAGTGTGTCCTCAGGTCCTGAATACAGCTCTCCTCCCAGAGTGAAGGTAAAAGCGTCTGCGATATCGTAAGCCATTTTGGCCCTCACGAAAAACTCTTCGGAAGTGAGGTTGGCTAAACTGAGGAGCTCGAGTTCCATCGTTTCATGGAGAAGATTCCAGCCTAAACGGAAGGAAAAAGAATGGCTGGTTTCATACTGCTGGGAAGTGATGATCCTGTTCTTGAGCTCAAGCTCATAGGCGGGTATGTCCGCCGGGTCGCTGGGCTCAACTATCGGGACAAAATCATACACATATTTTCCGATATACTGAAGGATGATGCTGAAATTGCCTGAAAATTCCTTATCCATGCCAAAAATATAGCGAAGGTCGGGATTGGGGAT
>SOIA01000013.1 GCA_004378665.1 Candidatus Aminicenantota bacterium | reverse complement strand
ATGAAAGACGCACGCAAGGCACTTCAAACCGTTAAAGCGAGCGGTCAGATCGTCCAGGTCGGCACCCAACGCCGGAGCGCCCGAAACTACATCCAAGCCAACAGTTTTATCCGCTCCGGACGATTCGGCGATATCGCCACTGTGGAGATGTCCTGGAACGTGAACCAGCCCGGACGCTGGAGAAGACCTCATCTGGTGGAAGTCCTGCGGGAAGAAGATGTGGACTGGAAACGCTACCTGATGAACCGGCCTCATGAGCCCTGGAACCCGCGCAAGTACATCGAATACCGCCTCTTCTGGCCGTATTCCTCCGGCATTCCCTGCCAGTGGATGGTGCACCAGATCGATACGGTGCACTGGTTTACCGACCTGCCGCGTCCGCGGAGTGTGGTGGTCAACGGTGGGCTCTATCTGTGGAAAGACGGACGGAAGAATTGGGACACGCTCACCGCTGTCTTCGATTACGGACCCCTCAGGGACAAATCCAAAGGATTCCAGGTCGTGTATTCCTCCCGCCAGACCAACTCGGCAGGAGGAGTCAAAGAGCTGTATTTCTCGAATGGAGGCATGCTCAACCTGGCCACCAACAGGATCACTCCCGAAGGCGGGCTCACCCAGAAGATGGCCCAGGCTATGGGAATGGAGGAGAACAAGCTGCCGGAGATGACCATCTCAGAGGCAGGCGGAGTGGAGACCGCGGCCGATACGGGGACAGACAACGCCAGCTTTGCCCACATGCGCAACTGGATGGAGTGCGTGCGTGAGCGGAAGAAACCGAATGCGGATATCCAGGCGGGATATGATCACTCTGTGGCGCTGTGCATGACGATAAAGGCGATGCACACCGGAAGGCGCGTGGCCTTTAATGACGAAAAACAAAAAGTCATCGTAAAATAAAGGGAATCAGTTCTGGCCGGGTTTCCAGCCTTTCATGCTGTCATACACTTCTTTCAGTATCCGGACACACTCATCAATCTGTTCTTTGGTATGCATCGCGGATATGGAGAGCCTGAGTCGAGTTTTATTCTTCGAGACCGCAGGATAAGTGATAACACCCGTGTATAAACCTCTCTGATAAAGCCTTTTACTGATCTCCCGCAGCCTCAAATCCGTCCCGGCCATGACCGGAACCACAGGCGACTTGGTTTCGGCGATATCCAGGCCAGCTTCTCTGAGCTGAGCATGTATGTATTTTGTGTTTTCCCATAGCTTTTCGAGTGCGGATTTATCTTTCCGGAATATCTCCAGGATCTTGAGTATTCCGGCGGCGGTATGGGGGGCCATCGCACAGGAGAACATATAGGATCTTGAGAAAATCCGGAGATAGGTCATCAGCTTCTCGATTCCTGCTGCGTATCCCCCGATTGCTCCAAAGGATTTACTGAAGGTCCCGATAGAAATATCCACTTGATCTTCAAGCCCGAAATGCTCTGCCACTCCCCCACCCTTTTCTCCGAAGACAAGGGAGGCGTGCGCTTCATCGACCAGGACTTTTGCTCCGTATTTTTTGCAGATCGGGATAATCTCAGGCAGGTTGGACAGGTCTCCATCCATGCTGTAAACACCCTCGACACAAACGATAGCCCTTTTTGTCTTTAGGCCCTTCAGGACTTTTTCCAGATGCTTCGGATTGTTATGCGCAAACATCTTGATCTCAGCTCCCGATAATCTGGCTCCATCATAGATCGACGCATGAGACAGAATGTCCACCAACGCGATGTCTCCTGGCCGCAGAAGTGCGGATAAGACTCCCACGTTTGTCGCGTATCCGGTCGAGAAGACAATCGCAGACTCCTTCCCCTTGATTTTCGCAATTTCTCTTTCCAGCTCATTCAGCAGTCCGTAGTATCCGCTGAGCAGCGGGGCAGACACAGCTCCTGTTCCAAATTCGCTGAGAGTGTTTTGTACGGCTTTGATCACCTCGGGATGGAGGGAATACCCGAGATAATTGTACGAACAAAAATTGAGGAATTTTCTGACCGAATTGGTGAACCGGTCAAAGACTTTAATTTCAGCCGCGGGAGCCGACATGATCGGCTGAAGATAGATCATGTACTTCTTTTTTACGGCGTCAGATACAGATTCCCAGAAATACTCTGCCACTTCAAAGAGGTCATCGCTTTCGAAATCGTAGAAATCCGCCAAAGTGAAATCATCAACATTGATCTCTTTTCCCTCAAAATCCTTCTTGCTCAAAGCCATATTGTTCTCCTGGAAAAGCTTATCTCTCTCTATTCTTATTTGGGTTCAAAGAAAGTTCTCTTTCCTAAAATTCATTCCAACAGCGGACTATTGTATCAAGCTTCTTCAATAAGTTCAAAGCCT
>SOIA01000327.1 GCA_004378665.1 Candidatus Aminicenantota bacterium | reverse complement strand
TTTCGAGAGTGGATTTTTTTTGGAAAATAGGATAAAAAGAATGCGTATCCAAAGGGATGAAATGACCCGCTGGCCTTTCTTCTGAAATGATCGACATGGGCGAGAAAACTTACATAAAAACAGGCCGGGAGGAGTTTGACAGTTTCTTCCCGGGGATCAGGTCTTTCCTGGAACAGGATTCTCTCGATGTCGTTATCGATGGACAAAGGATCAGGGGCTACAGGACTCCTGACACCAAGTCCATCTGGATTCGGGATTACAGCGATATGCTCAGGGGAGTGAAGTATATTGAAGAAGACCTTAAGAGCGCCGTTGACCATTTTGCAGAGACCCAGGCAGATAACGGCCGGATTTTCGACTATTTCACCACTTTTCCTGAGAAGATTCCCTGCGAAAAAGAGAACTGGGTCAAATACGTGCGCGTTCCTGTGGAGGCGGATGTTGAATTCAGGTTTGTCAAGGCCGCTTTTCTGGCATGGCAGGCCACCGGCGATGACCAATGGATCCAAAAGCTACTGCCGAAGATGGAAAAAGCTCTCCGTTTTGTTTTAACCAATCCCTGGTACTGGGATTATGAGAATGAGCTCGTCAAACGGGCCTACACCATCGACACCTGGGATTTTGCCTACACCGCAGGAGCCCATGACTGGCTGCAGTTCCAGATCACGGATGACACATTCTGGGGGATCATGCACGGGGATAACAGCGGCTATTATGAGGCGTTCCGGATCATGGCTCTTTTGTATGATTACCTCAAGAATGAAAAACTCTCCAAATCCTGGCTCGACCGCGCGGATGCTCTCAAGGCCAGAATGAATCACGTGTGCTGGAACGGGAGGTTCTACACACATTTTGTGAAGCTCACACCGGTCACCATCCCGGGCGTAGATGAGTCCGCACAGTTGAGCTTGAGCAATCCGGCGGATATCAACAGGGGCGCAGCCACACATGAGATGGCTGTTTCTATCATTCAGGAATACATGGAGCGAAGAGAGAAGACCGATGCGTTCGCGGAGTGGTTTTCGATCGACCCGCCGTTCCCTGACGGCATTTTTGGAGATCAAAAACTAAGGAAGGGCGCTTACGTCAACGGCGGAATCATGCCTCTTGTCGGCGGAGAACTGGCCAAAGCTGCCTTTGACCATGGTTTTGAAGCGTACGGAGTGGATATTCTGAAGCGTTACTCCAGGATGATTTCAAAGACCGGAGAGACATACCTCTGGTATTTTCCCGATGGCACGCCATCCACCGCAGAGACCAGCACCAGTCCTGAAGCCACTCCGACAGATGGCTGGGGTTCGAGCGCCATGCTCTACGGCTTCCTGGAAGGATTGGCCGGAGTGGAAGACAGACTCAAACTGTTCCAGAGAGTGCGTGTTTCTCCCCGCTGGCTTGCGGCTGAAGTCGATCAGGCGGATGTCCGGGTTGAGTATCGTGCATCGGATGCTGTCTTTGGCTATGCATTCCAGCAAAAGGAAGGCCATGTTTTGCTGGATATCCAGTCTCCGGCTTCAAAGGTCGCATTCCATGTCCTTCTCCCTGAAGATTCGGCAGCGGATTCTGTCTCTATAGGAAGAAAGGACGTGGAATTCATAAACCTGCGGAGAGAGGACAGCAGCTACGTGGATTTTACTGCAGACATCGAGAAGGATGCGGCTGTGAAAATCCGCCTCACTCAAAGAGATCGAACCTGATGAGAAGAAAGTGCTGTCCGGTTTTACTCATGCTCTGGCCATCAATCCGTCCGGTTCAATAGATGAGTACAATGATTCTATTAATGACCTGGAGAATTGGCTGAAAGAAGTCAAACACAATCTCGACGCACTTCTTGAAGAGTGATTTTCGGCTCGGAAAGATGCAAGGAAGGAGAGAATAATGCCTTCAGAAAAAGAACAGAAAGTTTATGAGGTGTTGGAGAGTCTCGAGGTTTCCTATGTCCGGCACGAGCATCCCCCTGTCTTCACTGTGGAGGAGGCCGAAAAGCATTGGAAGGACATCACCGGAGCCCACTGCAAGAATCTTTTTCTACGCAATAAAAAAGGAAACCGTCATTATCTAGTTGTTCTCGAAAGTACCAAGAGGGCGGACCTTAAATCACTGGAAAAACAGCTCGGGGAAGACAGACTCAGCTTTGCATCTCCCGAGCGGCTGATGCGGTACCTCGGGCTGGATACGGGCGCTGTTTCACCCTTCGGATTGCTCAATGACAGCCAGAAAGAGGTTCAAGTCATAATCGACCAGGACCTCCAGGAAGCGGAGACCATCAATTTTCACCCCAACGTCAACACCGCGACAATCGGATTGAGTTTTTCGGACTTTCAGAAATTTTT
>SOIA01000166.1 GCA_004378665.1 Candidatus Aminicenantota bacterium | reverse complement strand
GGAATCAACATCCGTGTCGCGAGCCTATCCGAATTGATCAACACACATGTGGACAAAATATTCCTGGGCTATTTCCTGAGCACTATGTTCGTCGGGTCTTACGAGCTCGGGGCCAAGATCGCCAGGATCGCCCGCTCTTTCCCGGAACAGCTTCTGCCGGCAATACTGCCCGCATCCTCCGAGCTTCACGCTCTCGATGACAAAGACAATCTGCAGAAACTGTACCACCGGGGTTCGAAATACCTCAGTCTTCTCACTTTTCCGCTGGCTTTTTTCATCATCGCCAACGCATCGCTCATAATCATACTCTGGATGGGAAATCGCGGCTTTCCAGGATTCACAGAATCTGTTCTGGCTCTTCAGATGCTGAGTGTCGGCTATGTCTTCATGCTTCTTGTGAGCATGGGCAGGCTGATTGCTCGAGGAATGGGAATCCCCCAGTATGAAATGCGGTCCTCTGTAATCATAGTTATCCTGAATATTGCACTCAGCATTATTCTCATAATCAAGCTGGGTTTCCCGGGTGCTCTTTTGGGCACCACGCTATCGGGGATCATCGGATCGACCTACTTTTTCTGTGCGTTCAACAGGCGCATCGGAGAATCTGTCTTCTCCCTCATTCGGAAAATTTTTATCAGCCCTTTCCTTTTCTGTCTGGTCTCACTCGGAATCTCCATGCTCGCGGACTATTTTTTCGTCCTGCTCTTTCTAGCTCCCGCTGCGAACAGACTAGATGCGTTCATTCAACTTCTGGTTAAGGGTTTGATCTTTTTAGGTGTTTATCTTCTCTGTCTTTTCAAAAGCGGATATGTCGACAAATACGATAAAGAAATATTCGCAGGCTTTCTGGAGATGATCAAAGTCGGCTTAAAACGAAAAAAATGAGAATTCTGTTTTCCAGCTATCACAATCCCTCTTTCTGGACAATCACTGAGTATACAGAGAAAACCCTGATGAAACTCGGACACGAGCTGATTCCCTTCGACGACCGGGCATTTATCATTCCGGACAGACTCAGAAGAAACGCACGATTCCTCCAGAATTGGGACCTGAACAGGCTTAACCGCCGGCTCTTCTCTCTGGCGTCTGCCACGCAACCAGACCTCTGTCTTGTGGCTGGCGGGAACCGGATCCTTCCGGAAACAATCCAAAAAATGAAAAGCCAGGGAATCCAAACAGCTCTCTGGACAATAGACGTGCCCCGCAGCTTTCAGCCTGTACTCGATGCCGCACCTTCCTATGATTTTATCTTTTGTGGAGGGACAGAAGCCCAGAAACTATTGTCCGAAGCGGGCATACCCAATACGCACTGGCTCCCGTTTGCCTGTGACCCGGAAGTCCATCAACCAGCGGATGTTGATTCTGAAGACAGGAAAAAATGGGGGAGCGAAGTGAGCTTTGTCGGTTCCTTCTATCCCAACCGCGCTCAGGTCCTGGAGAAAATATCCGATTTTGACCTTAAAGTCTGGGGACCCGGATGGGATAAATTGGCTAAAAACTCCCCAATAAAAAAACTATGTTCGGATGCACGGTTAAAACCGGAAGAATGGATAAAAATATTTAGCAGCAGCCTTGTAAACATCGTCATCCATTACCAGGACGGAAAAACGCCCTGCTTCCAGGCCGCTCCCAGGGTGTATGAAGGACTGGCCTGCCGGAGTTTCCTCCTGGTCGATGACCAGAGGGATGTGAAGTCCCTTTTCCAGGACGGAAAACACCTGGCAATTTTCGAGAAGCCTGAAGACTTAAAGAAAAAAATTGCCTATTATTTGAATAAGCCTGAAGAAAGGAATAGAATCGCCACTCAAGGTCATGAAGAGGTCGTGCACAAACACACTTACGTTCACAGGTTGAAAAAAATGTTGTCTGTGATCGAGGCCGGAGGATGAAAGAGAAAGGACGAAAGAAACTCTTCGACGAGTATTTCTCCTCGATTTTCAGCCTTTCCAATGTCTTCTCAAAAAAGGAATACGAAAATTCCTCATCCCAATTCGAGCTGAATTACGAACGACTCATGCCTTCAGCACGAAATGCTCAGATCCTGGATGTGGGGTGCGGGGCCGGCCATTTTCTGTATTACCTGGGAAAAAAGGGGTACACAGACTTTCTGGGCATCGATATCTCCAGACAGCAGGTGGATTTCTGCAGAGAAAACATCTCCCAACGAGTCGAACTGGCGGATGCGTTCGAGTACCTCAAAGATAAAAAGAAAGCCTTCGACGCTGTCGTGGCCAATGACATGCTGGAACACATACCGAAAGAAGAAATTATCACATTCGTAAAACTGGTCAACACGGCCTTAAAGGATAACGGGATTTTCCTCATCAGGACGCCCAA
>SOIA01000163.1 GCA_004378665.1 Candidatus Aminicenantota bacterium | reverse complement strand
CCTTGAAAGTTCCTCTATGCTTGTGATTTCACGGAGAAGCTCGAGAAGGGAGCTTCGGGGCTTAAGGTCAAAGCCATAACAGCTGAGATGGATCCCTGTCAGCACGATCTCCTTGAAGCCTCGAGCTGCGAGCTCTCTGACTCGAGAGAGAATCTCTCTCTTCCCAGTGCTCACGCTTTGTCCTCTCACGCTCGGGATGATGCAAAAGGTACACCTGAAATCACATCCATCCTGGACTTTGACCAGGGCTCGAGACCGGAAAGCCAAGGTTGACTCTACGGCCTTCGGCCTTGCCAGAGAAATGATTTCTCCTGTTATGGCTTTTTTTTCGGCATTACTGAAAACCTGCCAGACCTGAGGCATTCTTTTCAGTTCTTCAGGAGTCCTCTCGGCATAACATCCGGTGACGATCAGCTTTGCAGTCGGGTTCAAGCGGGACATTCTTTTTATGAAGCGTCTCGTGTCGCTGTCCGCTCGGCTGGTCAGTGTGCAGGAGTTGATCACGACCAAATCACTCTGTAAAAGATCCTTTTCAAACTTCAATCCCTTCTTCTGGAGCACATCCGTCCACCAGAAAGCCTCTGCTTGGTTGACACGACAGCCAAAAGTCTGGATTGAAAAGGATGTCATATTTTTTCCTTGATCTTTTTAGATTTGCTTTCAACCTCGGAGGCCATCTTCTCCCGGTATTCCTTCAGTTTTTCTCTCAAAGAAGGCTCCTCCAGGCTTAAGATCTGGACAGCCAGGATTGCGGCATTCGCAGCGCCGGATTTTCCCAGGCCCATGGTCGCCACCGGAACCCCTTTGGGCATCTGCACGGTGGACAAAAGAGCATCCAGTCCGCTCAGCGCAGGGCTCCCGACGGGAACCCCGATGACAGGACGGACTGTGTGGGAAGCCACAACCCCTGCCAGATGGGCGGCCTTTCCGGCCACGGCAATAAAAACCTCTGCGCCATCCTTCTCGCAGGATTGGATGAGCTTGACCGTCCTTTCGGGAGACCGATGGGCAGAAGTCACCTCCAGCGTGAAAGGAACCTGGAATTCTTTGAATATTTCTAAGGTATCCTTAACGACCTCAAAATCCGAATCACTTCCGATAAAAACAGCGACCTTCATTTTCCTTCCTCCTTAACGGCACCGATATCCTTCCGGAAATGCATACCTTCAAAGGATATTCCAGGAATGGCCGTGTATATCTTCTCTAAAGTCTTCGAGAGATCTTCTTCTGAGGCACAGACTCCCAATACTCTTCCTCCGTTTGTGTAATATTCTCCGTTTTGATACCTGGTCCCCGCATGAAAGACTGTGACTCCAGGTATTCTCGATGTCTCTTCGAGTCCTTCAATCTTCTTTCCCTTTTCATAATTCTGCGGGTACCCGCCTGAAGCCAAGACCACGCAAGCGGAAGCGTTAGGGCTCCATTCTATCTGTTTCTTTCCCGCATTTTCTTCCACGATGGAAAGAAGGATATCAATAAAGTCACTCTTCATCCTCAGAACCTGGGGCTGCGTTTCCGGGTCTCCAAACCGGCAGTTGTACTCAAGGACCTTGGGTCCCTCTTCAGTGAGCATCAATCCCACATACAGAACTCCCTTATACTTCCTTCCTTCTTCACGCATGTGAGTCACTGAAGGAAGGACAATCGACTCCATGATCTGGGAAAAGAGATCCTCATCGATAAAAGGAGATGGGGAAATCGCTCCCATTCCCCCTGTATTCGGGCCCTTATCTCCTTCATAGACAGCTTTGTGGTCCATTGTCGTCACAAAGGGGAAAATATTTGTTCCATCAGAAAGGACGATGAACGACGTCTCCCTTCCTCTCAAGAATTCCTCAACAAGGATTCGTCTTCCAGATTCGCCGAATTTTTTCTCCACCATGATTAGATTGATCGCCGCTTCAGCTTCCTCCCGATCCTTACAGATGATGGCTCCCTTTCCGGCAGCCAGTCCGTCTGCTTTGACGACCAATGGGAACGAGAACTGTCCGGAGTCGAGGACCTCCACAGCCTTCTCCGGGGAATCCACGATCCTGGCCCGGGCAGTGGGTATGTTGTGACGTTCCAAAAACTGTTTGGCAAACACTTTACTGCCTTCCAGCTCAGCCGTTTTCTGGTCAGGACCGAATATTTTTAAACCTCTCGACTCAAACTCATCGACTATCCCAAGTGTTAGCGGAAGCTCAGGCCCGACTACTGTCAAACCGATCCTTTCCTTCTCTGCAAAATCAGCCAACGCTTTGATATCTTCGGCCTCGATTGAGACGTTCTCTGCAATGTCCATAGTGCCCGGATTTCCAGGCGCACAGAAGAGTTTTTCCAGCTGAGAGCTTTGCGCCA
>SOIA01000046.1 GCA_004378665.1 Candidatus Aminicenantota bacterium | reverse complement strand
CTGCCCCGACCGAGTTTCTCCGGTTCTTCCAGGTGGACAACCGATAGTCCTCTCTCTCGCTTCAGTTTACCGTCTCTCTGTTCTGAATCGACGTCGATACTCCGGATGGACCGAAAACCATAGTCATTAGAAACGCCGAATTTCGACAACTCCAGGTTCCCGTACTCAACTTTTAAAATCACTGTGCTGCCCTTGATCTCAAAACTTCCCCAACCGCTTCCGCAAGACCAGAAAGTGGAGAAATTGTCTTCTTTCATTTTCGGAGAAAAAGCGATCAAGCTTTGAGTTCCGTCATACTGATATCCAGAGAGAGCAAGCAGCACAGCCCAACTGGCCAGAGCCCGGGCATAATGATGGCCGCACTCGAGCTCATCCCAGGGATTGCGGTTAAAACCACTGTATCTTTCTCTGAGAGCTTTGACAATGGTCAGGCCTTCGTTGATATGGCCAGAATAGATCAAGGAGGCGGCCACTTGGTACTCGATCCCTGTCCAGACTTCATCCGAATACACAAAAGGGAGGGCGGGTCTTTTTCCCTTCGGCCAGGTGCACAGAAGAAGACCAGCTTCCTCATTCAAAGCATAGACCCTCTGGACATTCGAGAAGCGGCTTAAATCCGTCAGGAAATTGTAGGTGAAAATGGATTTCATGGCTTTATCCACATGCTCGCGAGGAAGAACATACCCCAATCCCACCGTATGAGCAAGATATTGACCCAGGAGTTGGTCGGACAGACACCCTTTCCCGTACTGATACTTGGGCACTGCAGCGCCTTTCTCCAGAGCTTCTGTCTTGCCTCCCGGGGATTCGTTACACTCGCAGGAAGGATCGTTGCATTCCTTCTCCGGTGATCGCAGATGTTCCGGCACCACGAGCCCTTCCATCACATCAATCCGCTGGATGTAGTGCTCTCCGTTCCAGAGCAGCGAATCGTACTCTCCCGAGCCCTTCTGGAAAATCTTCAAATATTCTTTGGCCTTTTTCCGGTCCCCCACTGCCTCGGCCATCTCGCTTCCCGCTTTGAGAGCCGCCAGATACAGAGACCCTGTCATGGTGTTCGGACCGTAAAATTCAATATCGTAGGTGTTGTGCTGTTCGCCTTCCATGACTCCGTCTTTGTCGGGATCCCAGGGTAGGAGCAGACGGTCCTTCTGCCATTTCAGCCCATCAGACACATCACCCACGCCTTCCCAGGCGAACTCGAGCGCGGCTTTCACCTTTGGCCAGAGTGTCTTGAGCCATTCTGTATCCCCGGAGAGCTTCCACTCCCTATAGACTCTCACGATGTTCCCCATCTGGCCATCGGCACAGGGTTTATACGTCCACCAGTAATCCCCTAAGGGCATGAGTGTCCGGAATACCTGATAACCGTTCTCAAACGTGTTATGGAGGAAGTCCGTCTCCCGCACCGTCCTTTCCAGTGAAGGAAAGAGATACGCCAAGGTCTGTTCATAATTCCACACATGGGTGCAGTTCATCGGGCAGCATCCGGAATTGTCGGTCAATCCCTCAAACCCGAAGAATTTTCCGTCCTCAGTTCGCATCACCAGGTTAGTCTTCAGAGAAGAGGTTTGGGAGGATAAAGCGTCTATGACATAGGAAGGATAGGAAGAATGAAAAAGGACATCATGGAATGTCTGGGTATCCTGGTAAAGCTCTTTCCCGTTCCGGACTAAATACTCGGCAACATCCCAGGCATCCTGGAATTTTGTGGCGTAATAATTCCTGAACTTCTGGCCTTTCACTTCCTTTTCCCTGTTCCAGTAGTTCTCCCTGTTGGGGAAGTACCAGGTGAGGTAAAACGGGACGAATTTTTCCTCTCCAGGCTTGAGCTCGATACGGACCAAAAGAGTCGCCACATCACTTCTCCCCTGCGGAGATTCTTCGCTGTCCTTGACATTCTTCACACGCCCATCATCCGCAAAATCATCCCAGAAGATATGCGCATTATCCCACCATCCTCCCCTGTACCACCGCGTCTGGACATCCACATCCTTTTCCGTGGTGACGAAGGCCAGGCTGCCGAACTCAATATCCTCTTCGGCACCCCTGTTTGACGTCATCTTTATCCCTCGGAACTTGCCATCATCAATATACTGATTCATATTCTTCCCGAAGCCTATCCAGTTCGATGCATCTTTTGTCTTTATAGGATTTAGCATACTGAAAGCCAGCGAGACACTGACAGGAGAGGCCTTTTTATTCTTGATTTTCCAGTGAAACACGGCGGATGGAACTCCGCTTTTCTCCGGTGAGAGAGGGATAAACGGATTGTAAGCCTCCAATTTCACTTCGACTGGAATATCTTTATCCATGAAACTCAGATACGCAAAAGGGTACTCCCCT
>SOIA01000301.1 GCA_004378665.1 Candidatus Aminicenantota bacterium | reverse complement strand
CGCAAGCGGCCGGCCATGTATATCGGGAGTACCGGGCCCGAGGGGCTCCATCGTCTCGTTTACGAAGTCGTTGACAACAGCATCGATGAAGCTTTAGTCGGCTACTGCTCTCAAATCGATGTGTCTATTCATATGGATTCCAGCGTGACTGTTATCGATGACGGTCGAGGTATCCCGGTCACACTCCATAAGAAGGAAAAAAAGCCCGCAGCAGAAGTGGTGATGACAACTCTTCACGCGGGCGGGAAGTTCGACACCAAAACGTACCAGGTTTCCGGAGGACTTCATGGTGTCGGTGTTTCTGTTGTTAACGCTCTCTCGGAGAGGCTTGACCTGGAGATCAAAATAAACGGCGGAGTCTACACCCAAAGCTACGAGAGAGGCAAGCCCACAACAAAGCTCAAAAAGATTGGAAAGACCAAGAAAACCGGGACAAAAGTGACTTTTATGCCCGATGAAGAGGTCTTCGAAACCATTGATTTTAATTTTGAGACTTTAAGCCAGCGGCTGCGAGAGCTGTCTTTCCTGAACAAAGGATTGAAAATCACTCTTGTCGATGAACGGACCGATAAAACCAATGAATTCCAGTACAAAGGGGGAATCAGGGAGTTCGTCCAGTACCTCAACCAGAATAAATCCACTCTGGGTCCCAGACCGATTTACTTTGCATGCAAGAAGAACGACGTAATCGTCGAGATGGCTCTTCAGTACAACACGAGTTATTCGGAGACTATTTTCGCCTTTGTGAACAATATCAACACCACTGAAGGCGGCACTCATCTGATAGGATTTAAAGCCGCTCTGACACGCTCCATCAACAGTTATGCAAAATCTGGCAACCTGATCAAGGATATGAGTCAGAACCTGACCGGTGATGATGCTCGGGAAGGGTTGTGTGCGGTGTTGAGCTTGAAGATCAAGAATCCTCAGTTTGAAGGGCAGACAAAGACAAAGCTGGGGAACAGTGAGATCAAGGGGATCGTCGAATCCATCGTCAACGAAGAGCTGTCTGCATACTTTGAAGAGAATCCGACAGCGGCCAAAAAAATCGTCATGAAAATTTTAGATGCGGCCAGAGCAAGGGTCGCTGCCAGAAAGGCCAGAGAGCTGGCGCGCCGCAAAGGAGTCCTGGAGTCAACCTTCCTGCCCGGGAAATTGGCCGATTGCCAGGAAAAAGACCCTGCCGGGAGTGAGATCTATCTCGTGGAGGGAGATTCTGCAGGCGGCTCGGCCAAGCAGGCCCGCGATCGCCGTTTCCAGGCAATTTTGCCCCTGAAGGGGAAGATCCTCAACGTGGAGAAGGCAAGATTCGACAAGGTTCTCAAGAGCGAAGAGATCGGAATCATCATTTCTGCTCTGGGAACCGGAGTCGAGCAGACAGACTTCAACCTGGACAAACTGCGTTATCATAAAGTCATCATCATGACAGACGCAGACGTGGATGGTTCCCACATCAGGACCCTGCTGATGACTTTATTCTACCGCCAGATGCCTCAATTGATCGAGAGAGGTTATCTCTACATTGCACAGCCCCCGTTGTACAAGATCTCGAAAGGAAAATCCTTCGAGTATTTAAGGGATGAACATTCTTTCGAGACATACATAATCAAAAAGATATCAGAAGACTTCCAGATCAAGGTCGAGGGACAGAAGGAGTTGATTAAAGGCGATAAGTTCAGAAGGTTCTTCCAGAAAATCATCGCCAAAAAGAATTATCTGCAGATCCTTGAGCGGAAGAATTATCCCTTCTTCCTGATCGAGATTCTTCTCAACAACGGAGTGTCTGATTCTGAGTTTTTAAAAGATAAAAAGAAGATGGAGAAAATAAAGAGCCTTTTGACCGAAATGGGTATCAGTTCAAGTTTGAGCGCTGATGAGGAGCATGGACTGTATGAGCTTGCAGTCGATTTCAGGGTGAACGGGATGAAGGTTTCCTGCAAGGTGAACCTGGACCTGATTCATTCAGTAGAGTTTAAAGGTTTATCTAAAATACATAAAGAATTAGAAACCTTCAAGCCTCCTTTCCACATCGTAGCGAACAGCGAGAAAGTGAAGATCGATAACGAAGCAAAGCTTCTGGATTATCTGTTTCAGCATGGAAAAAAAGGTATCGTGGTCCAGAGATATAAGGGGCTGGGGGAGATGACTCCCCAGCAGCTATGGGAAACGACCATGGACCCGGAGAAACGCTATTTCCTGCAGGTCTCCATCCAGGATGCGGTTGAGGCGGATAAGATTTTCACCATACTCATGGGCGAAGAAGTCGAGCCGCGAAGGAATTTCATCGAAAAGAATGCTCTTGAGGCCCAAAACCTGGATATTTGATAGATCGGGAGTTTCTTTCCACATTTGATTAGGAGAACGGATGACTACAGAATTACCTGGCCTTTCAGTCGTCAGTCTAGAAGAAGAGATGAAGCGGTCCTACCTGGATTACGCTATGAGCGTGATCATCGGCCGGGCCATTCCTGATATCAAGGATGGACTGAAACCTGTCCACCGTCGCACACTCTATGCCATGCATGATATGGGGAACGTCTACAATAAACCCTACAAAAAATCCGCTCGCATCGTGGGAGACGTTATAGGTAAATATCATCCCCACGGAGAGTCAGCCGTGTATGACACTCTTGTCCGCATGGCTCAGGATTTCAGCCTCCGCTATCCGTTGGTGGACGGACAGGGAAATTTTGGTTCCATCGATGGGGATCCTCCCGCGGCCATGAGGTACACCGAAGTCCGGATGAAGAAGATTTCCCAGGCGCTTCTGGCTGACCTGGACAAAGATACGGTCAATTTCGTCTCGAACTACGACGGCAGTCTTCAGATGCCTGAAGTTCTCCCGGCCAAGTTCCCTAACCTTCTGGTGAACGGAGGATCAGGAATTGCCGTAGGAATGGCCACCAACATTCCTCCTCATAACCTCGGTGAAGTCATAGCCGGAATCATCTATTTGATCCAGCATCCCAAGGTCACTTTAGAGAAGATTATGCAGTATATTCCCGGTCCGGATTTCCCGACTGGCGGGTATATTTTCGGCCTGCAAGGGATAAAGGATGCCTACAGGACAGGGAGGGGAGTCATCTTTTTGAGAGCCAAGGCCATGATCGAGAGAGGCCGCAAGAATGAGAGGGATCGCATCGTTATTACGGAAATTCCCTTTCAGGTGAACAAGTCCAGGCTTCTGGAGAACACCGCGAATCTTGTGAACAGTAAAAAGATCGAAGGGATTGCCGACATCAGGGATGAGTCTGATAGAGAGGGTATGCGTGTTGTGATCGAGATCAGAAAAGGAGAATTTCCTGAAGTTATTTTGAATAACCTGTACAAGCACACAGCCCTCCAGACGTCTTTCGGCATCATCATGCTGGCCATTGTCGAGAAACAGCCGAAGATGCTCGGCCTTCTCGACACGATGCGCTATTTTATCTCCCATCGTCAGGACGTCGTCCGCCGCCGCACCCGCTTCGAACTGAAAAAGGCGGAGTTGAGGGCCCATATTCTTGAAGGGCTGACTATTGCGTTGGATAACCTCGATAAGGTCATAAGACTTATCCGCTCTTCACGAACGGTTGACCAAGCCCGGAATGGACTTGTCACCAACTTTCATCTCACCAAGGTGCAGGCACAGGCCATCCTGGATCTCCAACTGCAAAAACTGACTGGACTGGAAAGGGAAAAGATACAAAAAGAATACAGAGATTTGAAGAGGCTGATCACGAAACTGAGAAAAATATTGAAAAGCGAGGAGCTCATCCTGAATATTATCGTTGACGAGTTGAAGGAGATCAAAGAAGCCTATCAGGATGAGAGAAAGACAGAAATAAAGGAAGAAACGATTTCCGAGATTACACCAGAAGACTTGATCAAAGAAGAAGACGTCGCCATCACCTACACCTCTTCAGGCTATGTGAAGCGGACCTCGTTGAGCTACTATCACTTCCAGAGTCGAGGAGGTAAAGGGAGAAGAGGTATCAGTATGAGGGCTGAAGATGTCGTGCAGGACCTGTTTATCTGTTCAACACACAGCTATATGCTGATTTTAACCAACAAGGGACGCCTGTATTGGTTGAAAGCGCTGTACGTGCCAGATGTGGGCGTTTCCAGCCGGGGAAAATCCATCAAGAATCTGGTCCAGTTAGACCCAGGAGAAAAAGTCAGCTCTTTGGTTGCGGTCAAAGATTTTTCCGGAGATCGTTACGTTGTGATGCTGAGCTCGAATGGACTGATTAAGAAATCGAGGTTGAGTGATTTCCGGCACATCCGGAAAGGTGGAGTCATTGCCATAAGCCTCAGGAAAAAAAGTGAACTGCTTATGGCCAAGCTGACCGATGGGAAAAAAGACATATTGATCGGGACGAAGCAGGGGAAAGCGATCCGTTTTAAGGAAAGTGAGATCAGGCCGATGGGACGGCAGGCTGCCGGAGTCAAAGCCATTTCTTTAGCTCCCAAAGACGAGATTATCGGAATGATCGTCCCAGATCCTGATGATAAATTCGCCTTCACGGCCAGCGAAAAGGGCTGCGGAAAAAAGACGGATATCAACCGTTACCCCCGGTATAGAAGAGGGGGAAAGGGCGTGATCAATCTCAAAGTTAACAAAAAGATAGGGAAAGCCATCGGGATGGTTGGCGTATCAGAAGAGGAGATGCTCCTGATCACTGAGCTGGGAAAAGTAATCCGGATCAAAACAGGACAGGTCCGGCCTTCTGGAAGAGCAACACAGGGAGTCAAACTTATCAATCTCGCAAAAGGAGATAAAGTCGTTTCCATCGCCAAAGTGAGAGAGAATTAAGGTAAAGTCCTTTTATCAATTCACCTGAACCTTTTATTCGAATCCTGGCGGATAAACCTCGGATAGACTTGACAGTTCAATCTTCTCTTCTTTAAAATGGACGAACCCACATTAAGGAGGGAACAATGGTCGAAACACTCAGCCAGATTTTTTTCAATACGATCAAATCATACATCAAAGATGATTTTATGCTTTATAAGAAGGAGGGGCGTTATGTCCCGATTTCAACCCAGGAGTTCGCGGATAGAGTCAAACACTTCTCCCTCGGGATGAAAGACCTGGATCTTGGCGCGGGAGACAAGATGATCATTCTCTCCGAGAACAGGCCGGAATGGATCATCTCGGATATTGCCAACCTTTGCCTGGGGGGTGTGACTGTCCCCATCTACACGACTCTGGTTCCAGACCAGGTTAAATACATCATCGATGATTCAGACGCCAAGATCGTCCTCTGCTCGAATCCAGAACTCTGGGAAAAGATCAAAGCGGCAAAGAGCGAGTTGTCAAAGGTCATTCATTACATCAGCTTCGACCCGGGGGCGCCAGAGTGGGCTTTATCCTTTGAGCAGGTGCTGGAAAAAGGCAAAAAGTTGGATGCGGAGAATCCCGGGCTTTTCGAGAAAATGGCTTCTGAGGTTAAGCCCGGTGACTTGGCCACCATCATTTACACCTCTGGAACAACAGGACTCCCCAAGGGCGTTATGCTCACTCATAGCAACTTTGTCAGCAATGTCACTTCTTCAGCATCGCTCCTTCCATTTTCTGACAAGGACACATCCATGTCGCTTTTACCTTTGTCCCATAGTTTTGAAAGAATGGTGACCTACTGTTACATCTACAAGGGATGCACGATTGGTTATGCGGAGGGTTTCGATACAGCCGCTCAAAATTTTCTGGAACTCAAGCCTCACCTAATGGCGGTTGCGCCGCGGGTATTGGAAAAGTTCTACTCCAAAGTCATGGATAATGTGCTGGCCAGTTCAAGCTTGAAACGAAAAATCTTCTACTGGGCTATGAAAGTCGGAAAAAAGTATGCCCAGAGAAAACTCGAAAAACAACCTGTCTCAGGAATGCTGAACTTTAAGAGAAAGATTGCTCATAAACTCGTCTTTTCGAAGATCATCGCAAAAACAGGAGGTAGAATTAGATTCTTTATCTCCGGAGCGGCACCTCTATCCAAAGACATCGGAGAGTTTTTCTATGCCATGGGTTTAGTTGTCATGGAAGGATACGGCTTGACCGAGACTTCTCCTGTTATTTCTGTGAATACGTTCGATAATGTGAAATTTGGGTCGGTCGGACCTCCAATTCCTGGAGTCGAAGTCAAGATTGCCGAGGACGGAGAAATCTTTGCCAAAGGGCCAAACGTAATGAAGGGATACTACAAAATGGAAGAGGAGACCAAAGAAGTCTTCGAGGGGGAATGGTTCAAGACAGGCGATATCGGCCATCTGGATGAGGAGGGCCGTCTTGTGATTACGGATAGAAAGAAAGACATGATTGTAACCGCAGGAGGGAAGAATGTCGCCCCCCAGCCGATCGAAAACCTCTTGAAAATCAATCCTTATATCGAGAATGCACTGACTATCGGAGACAGAAGAAAGTTTATATCAGCCTTGATTGTGCCCAATTTTGATAAAATTGAAGAGTACGCAAAATTCAACAATATTCCCTATGAAACACTCGGTGATTTGGTCAAGAATGAAAAAATTCTGCGTTTCATGGAAGGAGAAGTTGACCGAGCCACTCCGAACATTGCCAATTATGAGAAAGTCAGAAAAATTAGTCTTCTGGAAAGGGATTTCGAGATCGATAAGGGAGAAATGACTCCAACCTACAAAGTGAAAAGGAATATTGTCGAGGAGAAATACCGAAGCGCCATCGATGCGATGTACAAAGAAAGTTGACGATGGCCTAAAATCAATCCTTTTTATCTGGCCAGTACAATATCCTGCCGCAGTTCTCGCAGAGGATGAGTTTCTCATTTCCTGTCAATTCATTCAAAACCTGAGGTCGAACACGCATGTGGCAAAGGGAACAGAACTCACCAGTTATAGGCGAGAGGGCGATTCCATCCTTAGAGTTGAAGATTTTCAGGTAGATGCGGGTCCGGTCAGCCGGAATTTTGGTCAAAAGCTCTTCTCTTTTTTTGGTTAATTCATTTTTCTTGTTCTCAGATTCCTTTTGCTTTTCCTGAAGAATCTCTTTTTCCTTTGAGAATTCCTCTTCCACTTTGCTGTATTTCTGGCTGGCGGCCTTTATTTCTTCTTCAATCTCATCAGAGGAGAGCATTTCGTTGATGATCTCATCTTCCAGTTCGCTGACTCTCTTCTGGGCTTCGTCTATTTCCTTGAGAAGAACTTTGTACTCTATGTTGGTTTTGATATCATTGAGCTGCAGGTTGAATTTCGAGATCTTGACCTTGATATCCTTGACTTCCTCTTCCAGGTCCCGTCGATTCTTCTGGTTTTGAGCCATTTTTTCCTTGGCTCGAGTGACGATCTGGAAGGTTTCTTCCTTTTTTTTGTTGATGTCCTCGATCTGGAGGGGGATGTTTTCGAGGGAGATAGAGGTATTCTTGATTTGGCTGTCAAGCTCTTGAAGTTGTATCAGTCTTTCGAACTCAATATCCACATCTTTTCCTCTATCAGGAAATGGGCCTACCAGGATTCGAACCTGGGACCTGCCGGTTATGAGCCGGTGGCTCTTCCGCTGAGCTATAGGCCCTTTTTCTCTTATAACAGATATCAAATTTCAAGTCAATTTTCACTCTCA
>SOIA01000068.1 GCA_004378665.1 Candidatus Aminicenantota bacterium | reverse complement strand
TCATGTCAAACTCAGAAATAAACAAGAAAAAAAGGTGAATTTCACCGGAAGTTGTGTTACATTTATTCCCTTCAATTGGAGGGAGTAAGGATGAACTTTTACCATTACTACAAATCCCGCAAAGGGGAAATGATCAACCTCTTGAAAGAAATCGTCCACCTTGAATCTCCATCTACGGATAAAAAAGCCGTGAATGCCTGCTCGGCTTTTGTTATGGAAGAATTCAAGAAAGCAGGCGCCCGAATAAGCCAATTTCCTCAGAAAAAGATCGGCACTCTTTACGTTGCCGAATACCCTTTTCCTGTTCCCAAATCCGTTTCTGAACAGATCTTACTCCTCCTGCATGTCGATACAGTCTGGCCTGTCGGGAAAATTCACAAAATGCCTTTTTATGTCTCCGAAGATAAAGTGTTCGGCCCCGGCGTTCTGGACATGAAAGCCAGCATCGTCATGACCCTCTCTTCCATAAAGGCCCTGTCCGAGCTGAACACCCTGCCGAAAAAGAAAATCACTGTCTTCCTCAACTCTGCGGAAGAGATCGGGAGCGAAGCAGCCTATGAAGTCATCAAGAGTCTGTGTAAAAAATCAGACTACGTCCTCTGTTTGGAACCCTCTCTTCCTGGAGGGGGATTGAAAATGCAGAGAAAAGGCCGGCTGGTTATCCGTCTGGAAGCCAAAGGCAAAGCCGCCCATGCCGGTACTCCGGATAAGGGTGTCAACGCTATCGAAGAACTGATGCATCAGCTTCGCCGGGTGAAAGAACTCGAAAAAGAAGAGACGACAGTCAACATAGGTCTGATCGAAGGCGGCGAAAAGCCGAACATTGTCGCCAAGGAGGCCCGTGCGGTCTTGGATGTCCGATTCTGGAAAAACGAAAACAAGGATAAATTCACCGCTTCGCTCAAAAAAATGAAGCCTGTGCTCAAGGGAGCACAGGTGAGATTCACCACAGAAAGCCTGACTCCTCCGATGGAAAAGTCCGAAGCATCCTCAGAACTTTTCTCGAAAGTGAAAAAAATCGCATCGTCTCTGAACCTGAATCTGACCGCGGGAAAGACCGGTGGGGGCTCTGACGCCTCAGTTGCCTCGAGTATGGGAGTCCCGACTCTGGACGGCTTGGGACCTGATGGAAGAGGAATTCATGCGGAAAACGAGCATCTTATTCTTCCATCCCTCGTCGAAAGAACGGCTTTACTGACAGAGATATTGATCCAGCTCTGATTGACTGATTCCCCAAATTCTGATAATTTAAATTGTTGACTTTATCCTGAATCGTTTAAAGCATATTACTGTCGCTCACCCAGTTCGATACTATTAGTAGCGAAGACTCATTCTTCTTAAAGAAGGCTTCTTCTCAGAGGAAAAGTCCCGCTATTTTAATATTTAAGGAGGACTCATATGATAAAAAAATACTACCTTCTTTCTCCCGGGCCGACACCTGTTCCGGAAAACGTACTCGCTGCAGCCGCTGAACCCATTATTCATCACCGGACTTCTGAGTTTTCAGAAATCTTCCTAGAAGTCTCAGAAGGCTTGAAGTATGTATTCGGAACCAAGGAGGATGTGTTCGTCCTGACCTCGTCCGGTTCCGGAGCCATGGAAACCGCTGTCATCAATACTCTGAACGCTGGGGACAAAGTGATCACGATCAGCGGAGGAAAGTTCGGCGAAAGATGGGGAAAAATCTGTCAAGCTTACGGTGTTGAGGTCAAGGAGATCGAGCTCGAATGGGGAGAACTGTACACAAAAGAACAGCTCGCTGACGAGCTCAAGGCCAATCCCGAGACAAAAGCGGTTTTTGCCACTCTTTCTGAAACCTCTTCAGGAACTGTGTATGACATTCAGGGCTACGGAGAGGTTGTGGACAAGACCGATGCAATTCTTGTTGTCGATGGGATATCCGGTCTTGGTGCCACTCCCTGCCCGATGGACGAATGGAAAGTGGATATCATGGTCGCCGGTTCTCAGAAATCATTCATGATCCCACCAGGTTTGGCCTATCTGGCCTTCAGCCCTAAAGCCTGGAATCTTGTGGAAAAATCCACTCTACCCAAATTCTACTTTGATGCCAAAGGCTACAAGAAAAACCTGGCCAAAAAGACAACTCCCTGGACACCGGCAATCACTCTTGTCATCCAGCAGAAAAAAGCCCTGGACCTCATCAAGTCAGTTGGCCTGGAGAAGCTCTTCGAACATCACCGCATTCTCGGTGATACGACTCGAGCCGGAGTCAAGGCCATCGGACTGGAGCTTCTGTCCAAAAATCCTGGAAACATCCTGACTGCTGTCAAAGTCCCGGACGGGATCGACGGAGTCCAGCTTGTCAAAACCATGCAGGGCAAGTACATGGC
>SOIA01000208.1 GCA_004378665.1 Candidatus Aminicenantota bacterium | reverse complement strand
TTCGAGGTCACACTGAAAACAGGGATGGATGAGGACGAGCTGGTCAAGACGATCCATGATTTCCATGCGACCGTTGTCCGCGGCGCCACCAAAGTGACCAGCAAAGCTATCGACGCCGCCTCTAACTTAGAACTCATCGTCAGGGCCGGAATCGGCCTGGATAATATCAATCTGGAAGCCGCTAAGGCCAAAGGAATCCAGGTGGCCAACACTCCTGCAGCCACATCGATTTCTGTGGCAGAGCACACGTTCGGTCTGATGCTCGCTGCTGTCCGAAACCACGGAAAAGCGAATCTTTCGATGAAGGAACACAAATGGGAGAAAAAGCTCTTCTCCGGAACAGAACTCTACGGTAAAACCCTGGGAATAATAGGAATCGGAAGAATAGGCCAGGAAGTCGCTAAAAGGGCACTCGCTTTTGGGATGAAAGTCATCGCTTTTGACGTCATCGAAGTCCAAACAGACCTGGATGTGAAACAAGTGTCCTGGGAGGAGCTCTTTTCCCAGGCGGATATCATCACCCTTCACCTGCCTCTGACCGATAAGACCAGACATATGATCAGCGATAAGGAATTCGGAATGATGAAAGATGGTGTTATTCTCGTAAATGTCTCCCGTGGAGGAACCGTGGATGAAAAAGCGTTGATGAAAGCCCTTGAGTCAGGGAAAGTCAGAGCTGCGGCTTTGGATGTGTTCGAGAAAGAGCCGCCGGATGAATTCACTCTCGTCGACCATCCCAACGTGATCGCGACTCCTCATATCGGCGCTGCCGCAAAAGAAGGTCAAAAAAGAGCAGGCATGGAAGTTGTCTCGATCCTTAAAGAGAGATTGGTTTAGACGCCTGTATGAGTTCAGAATAACATCGGAGGAGATATGGCAGACATACACCCTTTTAAAGGACTGAGGTACAACACCCAGAAGGTCAAGCTGGAAGAGGTCATCACAGAGCCTTATGACCGCATCCCGCCTCCTTTGCAGGAAGAGTACTACAGGAGAAATCCGCACAATGTGGTGAGGATAATCCTGGGAAAAGACGACGACCCGGAACATCCGGAAACGGATAAATACAAGAGAGCCAACGTCTACCTGGAACAGTGGGAAAAAGAAGGCATCCTCATCCGCGAAGACCAGGAAGCGCTCTATCTGTATGAGCAGGAATACCAGGTGCGGAACGAACAAAAGAAAAGGATCGGACTGATCTCAAGAGTCGGACTCGAGGAATTCTCATCGGGAAAAGTCCTTCCGCATGAGAAAACTTTCCCCAAATACAAAGTGGACAGGCTGAATCTTTTAAAGGCCACAAACACAAACACCGGTCAAATCTTCCTGCTGTACAATGACGACGATGACAGTGTTTCCCAGGCCATAAAGGGAGCACTGGCGAAAGCGGAGCGGGGAGCCGATGTCAGGGACGAAGACAATTTCCGCCACGTTCTGTGGATCATCAAAGACAAGGATGACGTCCGGAAAATCCAGGAAGCCATGGCTGACAAAGTCCTGATCATAGCGGACGGGCATCACAGATATGAGACATCCCTGAACTTCCAGAAAATGAAAGCCGAAGAACTGGGAGAAGTCAAAGGGGACGAATCCTTTAACACCATCATGATGACTCTCTTCAGGCTCGACGATCCAGGATTGGTCATCCTTCCGACGTACAGACTGGTCAAGGGCCTGGACAAGCTGACTGCTCAAAGTCTCGAAGAACTTCTCTCTCCCTATTTCGAAATTTCTGAGATTGACTGGTCGGACACTTCGGACTCAGCGGTGATCGATAGAGTTCAGGAGAAGATCCTCGGCGGAACCCATACTTTTGGAGCTTTTATTCCTCAGCTCCACAAGGCTCTGGTTTTCCGACTTAAATCTGAAGATATCCTGGATAGAGAGATATCCGACGAAAGATCCAAAGAATGGAAATATCTGGATGTGGCCATCCTCCATTCGCTTATAATCGACAAGTTCGAAGCCTTATCTTCGGAATCTTTCTCTCTGGAAAACAACCTGAGCTACATAAGGAGCCTTGAACAGGGGATTGAAAAAGTCATCGAGGGAGAGTTCCAGATGATATTCCTCCTGAAACCTGTTTCCCTGCTTCAGATCAGAGAAGTGGTCGAGAACGGAGAACTCATGCCCCAGAAATCCACTGATTTCTTCCCCAAGCTCAAGTCTGGATTGGTCATGAATCCTTTGGATGAATAAATTGGCATAGAGGTTTGTAAATGATATACCTGGATAACAATGCGACGACCCCGATTGACCCCGCAGTCGCGGAAAAAATGTCCGATTTCATCAAAGAGAATTTCGGCAATCCGTCCTCTCTCTATCCCATAGGCCGGCAGGTCAAGGAAATG
>SOIA01000242.1 GCA_004378665.1 Candidatus Aminicenantota bacterium | reverse complement strand
CTTGCCGAAACCGAAGAAGCAAAGCAAAGCCTCCAGGAACGCGTGCGGTTCGAAAGAGTGATATCAAGGCTCTCTGCTGTATCCATCAATTTGCCTCACGATCAGATCGATAGGAAAATCGACGATGGTCTCCACCTAGTTGGAGAGGCTCTCAATATTGATCGCATTGTATTTCATGAATTATCAGAAGACAGTCAGTTTCTACGCATAACCCATTTTTTCCTGAAGCCGGGAGTACAACCGCCTACAAGCACTCATACAAGTGAGGTCCAGCCCTGGTTCACAAAAACCCTTTTAAGTGGCGAAATTATAAAGTTGGATCGGATTGACAATCTTCCCGAAGAGGCAAAATTGGAAAAGAATTTTCTACTGAAACAGGGCGTTAAATCGGGGCTTGCAATTCCTCTGATCGTGGGAAAAAAGCCTGTGGGGGTATTGGCTTTTACAACTGTCTTTCGTGAACGATCATGGCCAGATGAAGTGGTCAAACAACTACAGCTAGTCAGCGAAGTCTTTGGAAATGCTCTCGATAGAAAGCAAAAAGAGCAAAAGCTAGGAAATGCATTCTCCGAAATCAAAAAATTAAAAGACCGCCTGGAGCAGGAGAACATCTATCTTCGGGAAGAAATAAGGATGAGCCAGGGGCACGAGAAGATTCTCGGGCAAAGCGATGCAATACTAAAGGTGTTGGGTCAAGCCGAGCAGGTTGCCCAGACAGGCTCCTCAGTTCTTATACTCGGTGAGACCGGGACAGGAAAAGAGCTGCTGGCCCATATGATTCACGAACTCAGTTCTCGGAAAAATCGACAGATGATCAAGGTGAACTGTGCGGCCCTGCCGGCCACGTTGATAGAGAGCGAGTTGTTCGGCCGTGAGAAAGGCGCCTATACCGGGGCGATGACGAGACAGATGGGCCGCTTTGAATTAGCCCATGGCTCAACTATCTTTCTAGACGAGGTCAGCGAGCTGTCGCCCGAGCTACAGGCCAAACTGCTAAGGGTACTCCAGGAAGGGCAGTTCGAGCGGCTGGGCAGCTCAAAGACCATCACCGTGGATGTTCGCGTCATTGCTGCGGCGAATCAGGATGTGGCCAGGTTGGTAAAAGAGCATAAATTCCGAGAAGACCTCTACTATCGCGTAAACGTGTTTCCCATCACAATGCCACCGCTGCGAGAGCGCCTGAAGGATATTCCTCTCCTGGTGTGGGCGTTCATCAGGGAGTTTGAGGGGACCATAGGAAAGTCTATTGACTCCATACCGAAAAAAGGCATGGATGCACTGCGCGCTCATTCCTGGCCGGGAAATATCAGGGAATTGAGGAACGTTATCGAACGGGCGATGATTCTTTGCACCGGGTCTACCTTAAGCATTGATCGTCTGGAGACCGAAGAACCGACCACCATCAAAGATATGACGATGGAGGAGTTAGAAAGAAAACACGTCCTGGATGTTCTCGAACGTACTCGATGGCGGGTGAGAGGAAGGAAAGGTGCCGCTGAAATACTGGGACTGAAGCCTAGTACACTAGAATCACGCATGAATAAATTGAAGATTAGCCGTCCGAGATAAAACTCGGGATTGCTGTTTTAGTAGCAGAACAGATCCAATGAATCCCCGATATATCGTGGGTCCCACGAATTATCGGGTTTTTTTCTGTTCCCTTTCCCATATATTACCTTCTTCACTTCTAAATAAATTCTTATAAATCAATAACTTATACTTATATCCAAGCCACTGTTTTATTCTGGTACGGATCTTGGATTAAGAAATTGCAGTTGGCTCATGTGGTAGCAACTTCTACATCCGTAAAGGAGAGATAAACAGTGATTATCGTCATTTTGCGTCTTTCAGTCCCTTCAGAGAAACGGAGCGATACGGTTCGGGCAATCCGCTCCATTATCGGCCCCACCGAAGCGCAACTCGACTGCACGTTGTGCCGGGTGTACAGCCAGACGGAAAACAGTGATTCGCTGGTTTTGCTTGAGGAGTGGAAATCGCAAGAGGGCCTCGAACAACACATTCGCTCTGATGACTTCAGAACGATTTTGGCAGTGATGGATCTGGCCATCGAACCGCCTGAAATTAAGTTCGTCACAGCATCGAATACGGCTGGGATGGAGCTAATAGAAGAGCTAAGAGGATAGTCGCGAGACATCATTTTGAACTGTTTTGTGCGTCAGACTTTTGGAAAGGAGGGAATTTGGGATCTGACGCTGATTGTTAACGGTAAGGGCCCTGAAAGCGTTCTGGCTTTTGGGTTTTGACAAAAATCTGTGATGAGTACCTTCGGGGAAAATCCAAAACAAAAAGGAGTAGAAAAATGAAATACGGAAGCAAAAAGGAAGCGAAAAAGTGG
>SOIA01000352.1 GCA_004378665.1 Candidatus Aminicenantota bacterium | reverse complement strand
CGCTGTGCTTCAGCCAGTGCGCGTCGACAGAAGTGGAAAAGGCCATTTTTCTCATTTTGGCCGGGGTGAAACGCGCAGCCAATTTGTAGTTGGCCTTTTTAACCGGGGTGTTTTCAGCAAGCCCGTTGGCTGAAAACGAGAAGATAAGAACAGTTATAACCAGGAACAGGACTGGCCGCGTGAGCGAGTGAAGTTTTGGGTTTCTAGGATTTTTCATTATACTTCCTCCTTAAGATAAGTTGTGTATTGATAAAATCGAACTGAAAAAACTTGGCGCTGCAGGAATGGATGTTGCTAGGAATGTGAATCTTATCAGAGGTTTTCTCATCGAGAGACAAAAAATTATACTCATGAACCGAACAGATTACAACTCTTTCCTAAAAAAAAGAAATTTTAAATTTAGAGGGGAAAATTCAAGATAATTTGTTAACGGGAACTAAGCGTCTGTTGATATCTCCATCCTGATTTCATCTTCATACATCTATGATAATCGGGACACAAAATTGTTGCAGAAAAGAAGAAAATTGATGTTTAGATTTTATCAAGCTTTTTCAGGATCTCTTCGAAACTTTCAGGTCTTATGGAGCGGATGGATTTTCCGGGGATTCCAACCCATCGGGGATGGACATTGATTTTATCTAAAGCCGCTTTGAACTCTTCCATGAAGACGCCCATCCCTGGAACAAACTCGATATCCCGGGGAAACTCTCTTTTTCCTTTGATGTTGTCCTTCCATCTTCCGACAAGATCTATCCCGCATGCGGGGCTGCCTTCGGCCCCGATCACAGCCACGATCTCATATCCCTTTTTCGTGTACAATTTCAGCGTTTGACTGATGGACTCGGCCAGGTTTTGATAGACTTTCCTTATCTTTGGGTGGTCGTAGGATTCCTTGGGCAGTGCTTTTCTGAAGATCCCGGAGAGCTCCACTTCTGGACAGGGAATCTGGTAGATTCCCACTCCTTTTTTGATCAGGAGTTGGACCACCTCTTCTTCCAACCCGGGATAGATGGCGAGGTCATCCTCTAAGGAATGAACATTTAGGATGCAGTGGGAGACCACAACGATTTTCCCGCTTCTTCTGTCTTGCATAAGAAAAAAATGTATCCTTGAAGATTGCTTGTGATTTATTCTGACTTGAGTATCTGTTTTTGTCAATTATCATCGTATTGTGATTGGATTATATTTATGCGAGGGAAAGTGCGATCAACATGCGGGTTTCATCCCTGTCCGACACATCTTTCCTGGAGGATTGACCTCATCAATATGTGATTTTCAGTGTCATTTCCAGGGATAATTTCTGGTACATGCCGTGCACAATGTCCTGTTTTTTCACGATTGACATTCATTTTTCTCGATGATAAAAGCAAAGACATGGATGCTTGCCCAAATTAATTCAAGAATTGATTATTAAGATATTGAGAATGAATTGAAAACACTCGGCCTGATCGTCAATCCCATCGCCGGAATGGGGGGACGTGTGGGTCTGAAGGGAACCGATGGACCGGACATTCTGGGGGAAGCCCGGAGGCTCGGGGCCAAGCCTCAGTCGCACCAGCGCACGCTGGATGCCTTGCGGATGATCGAATCCCTAAAAGAGAAAATAAATATAATCACGTGTGTGGGCCAAATGGGAGAGGATACGGCTGTCCAATGCGGTTTTAAACCTGCAGTCATCGATGTCGGAAGGACTCAAGTGACCACTGCCTCAGACACTCAAAAAGCAGCCCAAGAGATGAAAAACTTGGCAGTGGATTTGCTGCTTTTTGCTGGAGGAGATGGAACAGCCAGGGATATCTACAATGCTGTTGACGATTCGCAGGTCGTTTTGGGGATCCCTTCGGGTGTAAAGATTCACTCCGCTGTATTTGCCTGTAATCCGGTCATCGCTGGAGAACTGGCAGCTTTATTCCTCGAGGGGAAAACGAAAAGAATCAGAGAAGTCGAGGTCATGGATATCGATGAGGAGGATTACAGAAAGGGTATTCTTTCCGCCAAGCTCTATGGATACCTTAAGATCCCTTTCCGAAAAAGCTGCTCTCAGAGTCTGAAAGCCGGAAGTCAACCGGATGAAAGGTATTCCCAGGAGGCCATCGCAACTGAGGTTGTGGAAAACATGACTGATGAATTCTATTATATAATCGGTCCCGGGACGACGACCAGAGCAGTGATGGAAAAGCTGAGATTGGAAAGCACTCTTTTAGGAATAGACCTGGTGCACAAAGGGAAGCTTACAGGCCTGGATTTGAACGAGTCCGGATTGCTCGAGAAAATCAGAGGAAAGAAAACGAAACTCCTCCTCACACCGATCGGCGGCCAGGGATACTTGCTGGGTAGGGGGAACCAGCAGATTAGCCCGGATGTCATCCGAAAGGTCGGAAAAGAGAATATAATTATCATTGCCACGACACACAAGATCAATTCATTCCAAGGCCGTCCGTTATTGGTGGATACGGGAGATAAGGGAACAGACCGGCTGTTGAGCGATTATTGCAAAATTATCACTGGCTATCGGGAAAGTGTAATCTACAAGGTGACTTGTTCCCCGGTTTGATGAGATGCGGATGTCCCGGATGTTTGAGGTCAGTCTAGCAGGCCTAAAAAATGAGACATCTCCAAGGATAGGTCATTCAAAGGTATTCAGAGTGGATAACTGAATAGGAGGGAGAAAATGTTGGATGATTGGAAGCCACCGGATGATTGGACGGAAGTGACGACCATAGAGGCCCATGCGGCCGGCGAACCTTTAAGAGTGATTACTGGGGGACTCGGGGATATTCCTGGGGAGACTGTACTGGATAAGAGGCGTTATGCCCAGGAGAACCTGGATCATTTCCGGACAGGATTGATGTGGGAACCCCGGGGACATGCGGACATGTACGGCGCGATCATCACCGAGCCTGTAACGCCCGATGGGGATCTAGGTGTCTTGTTCATGCACAATGAAGGGTTCAGCACTATGTGCGGCCACGGAATTATCGCTTTAACAAAGGTTGTCTTGGATACAGGGATGATCAAAAAAAAAGGCGATGATCCGGTCGTCAAACTGGACACGCCTGCTGGAAGGGTCACGGCGACCGGACATAGAGTCGACGGGAAGGTCAAGGATGTCTCTTTCCAGAATGTTCCTTCCTTTGTGTACAAGAGTAATCAGGTCATAAATGTCCCGGATATCGGGACTGTCCAGTGTGATGTGGCTTTTGGAGGAGCCTTTTACGCCATCTGCAACGCAGGAGAACTGAGACTCGGCCTGCAGGAAGGTGATTTCAATAGCTTGATTGACGCAGGGATGCGTATAAAGCACGCGGTGACGGAGAGCATGGAGATCGAACATCCTACGGAAAAAGAGCTGGGATTTCTGTACGGGACAATTTTTGTGGGAAAGCCGATGGAACCCGAGCATCACAGCCGGAATGTCTGTATCTTTGCAGATGGAGAGGTTGACCGTTCGCCCACGGGAACTGGTGTCAGCGCCCGATCAGCCATACATTATACCCGGGAGGAGCTATCACCCGGGCAATCGATCACGGTGGAGAGTATTCTGGGAACGTGTTTTCAAGTGAAAATCTTGGAAGTCGTGGATTTCGGAATTTATAAAGCAGTTATTCCCGAAGTGACAGGCAGCGCTTCCATCATCGGACAGAGCAGATTCTATTTTGATCCGGATGATACACTAAAAAAAGGATTTATATTTCGGTAGGAGGTAAAGTAATCATTAATTTTTGTGAACTTTGACTTTAATGATACTCCGAAACGGAGGATTTAGATAGAATGTCATATGATTTTTGCTAAGTAGGAATGGAAACATGAGGAAAAAAAGATGCCTGCGCTCAATGGCGGCTCTGAGTTTGACTCTACTTGTGATCCTTCTGGTTTCTTGCTCTCGAACAGGGGGAGTAGCGGATTTCCAGAGCTCCTGGTCCAGGGCCTTTGACCGGGATTGGGTCGGTCCGGAATACTGGGCCAACCGGCTCCAGGACTGGCGTGTCGCCAACGGACGGCTGGAATGTGTTGAAGGAGCAAGCGTAAAGCCTATGCGGACCGTGCATCTCCTGACACGGCGGCTGGGTGAGGAAAAGGGCCGACTGAAGATGAGCGTGCGGACTGGCCTGGTTGAAGAAACGGAAAAGATTACTCCGGATGCGAAAACAGGATTTTTACTCGGGGCTGGAAAAGGGCTGGATTACAGGGCCGCAGCGTTGATTCATCACAGCCATGGCCCTGGCGCCGGTCTTTTTGCGGGCATGGACGGCAGAGGAAGTATTATTGTGTATGATTTTGCTGAGGATCAATTGATTGTTGAGAAAAAGGGGAGCGGTATTTTTGAGACTGTGGAATTAGGACTGACTGTCCGGCCGGATGGGGAAAAATACACGCTGACATTGACCGGTTCTGATCCCGGGACGGGTGAAGAGCTCATCAACCTGACACTCAATGGAGTCGATCCAGACCGTCTGAAAGGAAACCTGGCATTGGTGTCCCATCCGGGTGCAGGCGATGAGAATCACAGGTTTTGGTTCAGGGAATGGAAAGTTTCGGGGGACAAGGTCGAGCATGGCCCGGACCGCCTGTGTGGACCAGTGCTCAGTGCGCAGTATACATTGAGTCGGAACATCCTGAAGATGACCACCCAGATGATGCCCATCGGAAAGGAAGATACACAAACAGCTGCTCTTGAAATTCAAAAGGATGGGAAATGGGACACAGTCACCGCAGCAACAGTCACAGCCCCTGGCTACACGGCTACGTTCCGAATCGAAGATTGGGATGCGAGCCGGGATTGGCCGTTCCGCATCGTGTACAGGATGAAGCTTACGGATGGGAAGATTAAAGATTACTTCTATGCCGGGACAGTGCGCAGAGACCCTGTGGATAAGGACACGATCGTCGTGGCCGCTTTTACCGGCAATCATAACCTGGGCCGAGGATGGGGCGGAGCGGATAGCGGGAATTTTCCCTGGACAGGAAGTGTGTGGTTTCCGCATAATGATCTGACCAGTCGCGTGGCTAAACATAGGCCAGATGTTTTATTTTTCTCGGGTGATCAGGTTTATGAAGGGGCGAGTCCGACCAGGGCACAAAAGTCACCTGTCGAAAAGGCTCACCTCGATTATCTCTACAAGTGGTACCTCTGGTGCTGGGCGTTCAGGGACCTGGCAAGGGATACCCCCTGTATCACCATTCCCGATGACCACGATGTCTACCAGGGGAACATCTGGGGAGCGGGCGGCCGCAAGACAGACCGGGATAACCGAGGTGGCTATGTGATGCCTCCGGATTGGGTGAACATGGTCCAGCGCACTCAGACCAACAATCTGCCCGATCCTTTTGATCCCACTCCCATCGAACAGGGAATTACCGTGTACTACACGGATATGAATTACGGCCGGATCAGCTTCGCGGTCATCGAAGACCGCAAGTTTAAATCCGGGTGCGCAGGGCTCGTGCCTCCAACCCAAAGCGGAAGGCCAGACCATGTCATCGATCCCGATTTTGACCCGAAGACTGCCGATGTCCCGGGAGCGAAACTCCTCGGCGACCGCCAGCTGGAGTTCCTTGAAGAATGGGCGGCAGACTGGCAGAAGACAGATATGAAAGTGGTGCTGACTCAGACTGTATTCGCCAATGCGGCGAGCCTCCATGGCGCCGGACAGACGCGGCTCGTGGCTGATTATGACTCGAACGGATGGCCGCAGACAGGAAGAAACAGGACTCTCCGCAAGTTCCGAAAAGGTTTTGCGACTCATATCTCGGGTGATCAGCATCTTGCCACGATCATCCATTACGGCATTGATGACTGGAACGATGCGGGATGGTCGTTCTGTGTGCCGTCAATCGCCAATTTCTATCCAAGAGCCTGGCTTCCGTTAAAGCCCGGAAGAAACCGTATGGCAGGGATGCCCGATTACACAGGAGAATTCTTTGAGGGGTTGGGCAACCGCATCACTGTATGGGCCGTTGCCAATCCAGGAGAGACGACAGGAAGGGAGCCTGCAGATCTCCATGATAAAATGCCCGGATATGGCATTATTAAGCTGAATAAGAAAGAGCGGACGATCACGTTTGAATGCTGGCCTCGGTATACTGATCCTGAGGATCCAGAAACCGGCGGGCAGTACCCGGGTTGGCCCAAGACTGTTGACGCAGAGGAGAATTACGGCCGCAAACCTGTGGCCTTCCTTCCCACACTCAAAGTGAGCGGTCTGATCGATCCTGTGATTCAGGTCATCGATGAGGCAACCGGGGAGATCGTTTATACTCTGCGGATCAAGGGCACATCCTTCCGTCCAAAGGTGTTCAAGGAGGGAAAATACACAGTCAAGGTTGGCGAGCTTGGCACAGAGAAGATGAGAGTATTGAATGGCTTAAAATCATTACCTCTTGACAAAGAGCATACAGTCGAGGTGATATTTTGAGGGGAGGAAACATGGACTCACGAATCAATCGCAGGAATTTTTTGAAAACAGTAGGGCTGGGCGCTGCGGCGCTGTCTGTGACTCAATTCGAGTTTTGTGGACGGACATCTGGCCAGAAGCCCAATGTTATCTTTATCCTTGCCGATGACCTGGGGTACGGTGAACTGGGCTGCTACGGGCAGGAGAAGATCCGCACCCCGAATATTGACCGGATCGCTGCCGAAGGCATGAAATTCACTCAGCATTACTCGGGAAGTCCGGTCTGCGCTCCCTCCCGCTGCGTACTCCTGACCGGAAAACACACGGGTCATTCGTATATTCGGGATAATTCTGAGATGAGGGAAAGAGGCGAAGTCTGGAGGAATCCCCTCGTTGAAGGCCAGCGACCACTGCCTGAAGACACGTTGACTATTGGCAAGATGTTCCAGAAGGCGGGTTACACGACCGGAGCGATCGGCAAATGGGGATTGGGGGGGCCGAACAACTCGGGTGATCCGAACAATCAGGGATTCGACCACTGGTACGGATATCTCTGCCAGCGGAGGGCCCATAATTATTACCCGATCCATCTCTGGAGAAACAGGGAGAGGCATATTCTTGCCTGGAACAGATATTTCTACCCTCACCAAAAGCTGCCGGAGGACAGAGATTCCTATGACAAAGCGTCCTACGTGGAGTATTCGGGCAAGCAGTACTCTATGGATTTGATGGCGGAAGAAGCCCTGTGGTTCATTAGAGAGAACAAGGACAGGCCTTTCTTTCTCTACCTTCCCTCCCCTGTGCCCCACGCGGCGATCCAGGTTCCAGAGGATTCCCTCGAAGAATACGGAGGAGCTTTCCCGGAGACGCCTTACAAGGGCGAGAAAGGTTACTTGCCTCATCCAGCTCCGAGAGCCGGGTATGCGGCCATGATCACCCGGATGGACCGGGAGATCGGAAGGATCATGACTTTGCTCAAGGAGCTGGGAATCGACGACAACACGCTCATCTTCTTTTCGAGCGACAATGGTCCGACATTCAACGGCGGCACGGATTCCGAGTTCTTCGAAAGCACAGGGCCTCTTCGCGGCCTCAAAACAATGCTGTATGAGGGTGGAGTCCGGATTCCTTTAGTCGCTCGCTGGCCGGGGAGAATACAGCCAGGAAGCGAGAGCGATCATGTATCCGCCTTCTGGGATTTTCTCCCTACTTTTGCAGAGCTTTTAGGCCAGAAGCCACCAG